>JABGZQ010000097.1 GCA_018674655.1 Fidelibacterota bacterium
CCAAAAGAATACTCTTAAAAGAAACTTTTTTTTATACGGTGTCAAAAACCGTTCCCGGGTTCGCAGGATTAGCATCCGTTATTTTGTTTATGCGAATAATTGGCGCAGAACAATATGGCCAATATAGTTTCCTCCTCTCTCAATGGTATTTAATAGTCGCCATTGGATTTGGCTGGTTAAATCATGCCCAATTGAGATATTATTCAAAAGACAATACGTTTGACGATTACAAAGCCGGACAAATTAGAGCATTCACTTACTCTGGGTTAATCAGTGTGATTGTTTTTTCTGTGTTGAGTATCTTACAACCCCATTCAATACAATTATGGGGAATCTCGATCATAAGTATTATTTCTATCGGTGGATTCAATTATATAAAAACCTTTTTCCAAGCCAAACTGGAGCCCAAAAAGGTCATTTGGCTCACATTGGGTCAATCAATATTGGCATTATCAATTCCACTGGGTCTATTTTTTCTATTTCAAAAAAATAGCTTTTCCATTCTTATGGGGGTGGGGTTATCATTTTTATTAATGACTATAATATTTGGGTTAAAAAAGAAGGTGGTGAAACATTTCATTACTGATGTATCGAAACAAACAAAGACAGGTAAAATACGGATAAAAAAATGGTTTTTTTATGGGGGACCCTTATCAATATGGTTCGCAGCAGGATTGGCCTTCCCTTTTTTGGATCGATTTTTTATTAACCTATATTTACCCGGTGAAACATTGGGCGTTTATGCCGGTATACAGGAGCTGCTCACCCGGATATTTTCCATTACTATTTTTCCCCTGACCTTAGCTCTTCATCCCCGAATCATGAATCTGTGGAATGAATCAAAAAAACAAGAAGCCATTCAGACAATTAAATGGGGAGTGGGTATAATGATTGGATTCGTAACCATTTTGCTTTTTATAATGTGGATGTTTGAAAATGTTATTTTTGATATCATTCATTTGGCTATTCCTCAAATGAGTAACCAACACAAAACCCTGATCATACCCCTACTATCTGCAGGGTTCCTCTGGCAATTTTCATTTCTCACCCACAAAATGCTAGAATTAAAAGAGAAGACACATATTATGGTAGTTTTCCTTATTATATCGTTATTCATAAATATGGTTGGGAATAGTATATACATTCCTCATCTTGGCGTACAGGCGACAGCAAACACAGCCTTTGGTTCAGCCCTGGTTTATTGTATTCTAACGGGCATTTATTCTATGATCGCCATGACAAAGTCAAAGAACTGATTGATGATAATATTTCCCGTAATCACAATACTTGCATCTGCATTAATGGCTAGGAAAATAACCGGGACATGGCTTTCACCCGGATCATTTTTTGCCATTTCTTGGTCTTTTTTTCTCATAGTTCCCTTACTTTTTGCACCCGAATTTAAGGTGGACCTACTGGGGATATGGTTTATTGCTATTTTGTCCATGGCCTGTGCCGCCGGGTCAGTAATTGCCTACAAACCACCATCAATTGACTATCTGGTATCTAATGAACCGAATAAGACAAACCCGTCTCATCTTTTCCGTCCACTTTGGGTTCTTATTCTCATTAGCTTTGGGGGCGTGATTCTCTTATTCCGCCATGCCTTAGACACATATAACTTCGGATATTATTCAATGGGTTGGGTTTCAATACCCAACTTGATCGCTGTTGATAGATATAGTGGTTATATCAATTATCCTTTTATAATCAAGTATAGCCTCTATTGTATTTACCCGGCGAATCTATTAGGGGGATTATTATTAAGTGTGAGACAAATTTCTTTTAAAATGAAGGCACTAACAGTCATGCCCTTATTATTGGCACTGGTTTTAGGCATAATCGAAGGTGCTCGGACCAGTATTTTATTGGGGCTCGTTTTATTCTTTTCCGCTTGGATGAGTGGTGCCATGATCAATGATCCACATTTTAACAAGAAAAAATCATATTTAAAAATAGCCATAAGTAGTGGGGGCCTCATACTTGGGTTTACTGCTTTTTTTGTTTTGATTCAATGGCTGCGTCAGGGAATGGATTCCATTATTATAGATTTATTAATAGATAGAATTCGTGCATATTTTTTTGGATATTTAGCCGCATTTACCCAATGGATTGGTACAATAGATAGCCCAAATTTAAGTGGAGGCCTAACAACCTTTGCGGGTCCATTCAATCTGCTGGGAGTCATGGAAAGATCATTAGGCTTTTATGATCCTGCAAATATCTCTTTAGGGATTTCAACCAATATCTTCACCGCGCTAAGGGGATTGGTCATTGATTTTTCAATTCCCGGCTCGATTTTGATTGCATTTATCGTTGGGTTTTTCTTACAACTGAGTTACCAGCGTGGAATTTCAGGCACTATCATCAACACACTGCCCATTTCAATTTTTTATGCTTTTACCTTATATTCGCCCTTGATTAGTATTTTCCATTATAATAGTATATTGTTTTCTTGGATTGTCATTTTTTTCCCACTACGTTTTTCACGAAAATGAATCTCTGGCTTATAACAGTTAATTACGGGGATACTGCACCCACAGAATCGTTGATTCAATCCTTGATACAATGTTCTCTACCAGAATCCTTGAAAGTGGCCATTGCAGATAATGCATGTTCGACTGAAACCACCTCAAAGTTGAATAACCTAAGCGATTCAATTAAACTAAATATGGACATTTTCCCATTTAATGAAAACCGCTACTATTGGCCTGCAGCAAAGCAGGTATTATCCAATCTAAAAGCGTCATCAATAGATTATCCCGATTGGGTAATGGTGTGTAATAATGATATTACATTCCCGGATGAGGATTTTTTTAAAAAATTAAATAAAATTGATCCAATCAAATTTCCGATTATTGGCCCTAAAATCTTAAACAATACCAACGAGAGTTTAAATCCGTTCATGACAGAGCCCTTATCCTGGAGGGAGCGTCTGTATTGGTGGCTTTATTTTATATCATTTTCAGGGTCAAGAGGTCTTTTGGAATCAAAAAAATTTTGGGGAAAAATCGGTTGGACCAAAAAATCAAAAAATAGTGATCAAGCAAAAAAAGTGTACGCAATTCATGGATCAGCCATTCTTTTCTCGTCAGATTTTTTTAATAAAGGCGGATGGTTGGATGACAACTTTGATTTGTATGGAGAAGAACTATCCGTGGCTGAAATTGCCAAAAAGATTGGCGCCGCAATAACATATTATCCCGAACTAAAAATTATACATCATGAACACGCAAATACAGGACAAACAAATAATAAGTTATTATTTGAAAAAGCCAGAGAGTCTCATCGTTATATCCAATCGACTTACTTAAAAAAATGAATATTTTATACTTACATCAATATTTCAATACGCCTTCCATGCCTGGGTCGACGCGTTCATATGAATTCGCAAAACGGTTAGTGGCTCGGGGAGATACCGTTCACATGGTTACAACAAATTGGCAAGGAAAATCAAAATTATCATTCACAAACGAATCCGGAATCAATGTGTATTGGGCGCCCATTCCTTATGCAAATAAAATGAACTTTTTAAGACGGATATGGGCCTACTTGGGATATGTTTGGTTTACTTTTATTATTGGCCATAAACTAAATTATGATTTAATAATTGCCAGCAGTACACCCTTGACTATAGCCATTCCTGCTTTATGGTTGAAACGAGCCAAAAGGGCAAAAATGATATTTGAAGTCAGAGATTTATGGCCTCAGTTACCCATAGCCATTGGGGCGCTAAAATCTCCAATTATGATTAAAATAGCACAATTTCTTGAAAAAAAAGCCTATACAGGATCTGAAAAGGTGATCGCATTGTCAATAGGAATGAATTCTGTGTTGAAAGAAAGGGTCCCCAGTAATAAAATTTCTGTAGTGACGAACCTAAGTGATAGAAAAAACTTTAAAGTTTCAGATCAAAAGGGGATTAATTTTAGGAAAAACTATCCGGGAATTTCTAATCATCCACTCATCGTTTATACCGGTGTTTTTGGTCGGGTAAATGGAGTAATTTATCTTGTTGAAATTGCAAAAGAGATACAAAAAATTAATCCCAATGTTCGTTTTTTATTGACAGGGGATGGATTTGAAGGGGAAAAAATTAAAAAACAATCCATAAAATATAATCTATTAAATAAGATATTATTCATGGAAAGGTATTTACCCAAGAATGAAATGCCCGATCTTCTTTCCGCCGCAACGATTACCACATCTTTCTTTATAGATTTACCTGAAATGGGACATAATTCTGCAAATAAATTCTTTGATGGTTTGGCAGCGGGGAAACCCATTATGATTAACTATGGAGGATGGCAGGCAGACCTATTAAAAGAAAGTGGCGCGGGATTTATAATACCCCAGAACAATTCATCTCAAGCAGCAAAAATATTAAATGATGTATTAACAAATGATGAAACACTAAATCAAATGAAAAAAGCATCTCGCCAGTTATCCCATCAGTTTGACGTAAATACTAATTTTCAAAAATTTGAAACTGTAATTGATAGCGCCTAAAATACTCAGAGAATTTGTATAATGACGAATTATAATAAATCCTGCCCTGTCTGTTCGGGCTCAGATGCATTGAACAAGTTTTTTTGGGGAGCGTACCCCGTGATTCATTGTAATCAATGCGGATTGGATTATTGCGCCCAAATGGTTGAAAAAGAATCTGGAGGGAATTCTTCACCTGTCCATATGGAAGGAATTGAAATGATGGCCAATGCCTTTCATAAAACCAATGCTTTGGCCAGGAAATATACTGAAAAAAGATTAGTCATTTATGAATCTATCTTGAATAGAAAATGCCAAAACGTATTAGAAGTGGGCTGCGGGCCAGGTGTTTTTTACAGACCATGGCAAAAATCCAATGTTTCATGGACTGGAATTGACATTAATCCTTACTGGAAAGAATTTGGAGAAAAGAATCGAATTCCAATTTCAAATCATTCTATCGATTCTCTTAATGGTCAATATGATGTGGTTATGGCTTACCAGGTAATTGAACATGTTGAAGATCCCATTTCATTTATGGAAAGCATAATGGTTCGACTAAAACCCGGGGGAATTGTTCATTTGGAATTACCAAACCAAAATTCACTCACATCAAAATTGCGGAAAATTTCGTCCAAATTATCCTACGATTATGGCTTTATTCAACCACCCATGCATTTGAGGGCCTTTAGTAAAAAAACGATCAGTCGTTTATTCAAAGATTTTAAATTGGATAGTAAAATGGTATTTACATGCGGAAATACAGACAAAACATGGGGACAAGTGAGGGATTACAGTCTATTCCAAAAGTCCCTTTATTCCATTACAGGCGGATTAGGTTTTGGAAGTTTATTGATTGGCATGGCTCAAAAAGGATTTGCGATTGATCAAACGATTATTTGACGTCTTAGCAAGTATGATCGGACTAATTATTTTATCTCCGAT
This sequence comes from Fidelibacterota bacterium, assembly GCA_018674655.1. Lineage (GTDB taxonomy): Bacteria > Fidelibacterota > Marinisomatia > Marinisomatales > TCS55 > TCS55. Next base: position 5,434 of record JABGZQ010000097.1, read on the forward strand.
AATATTAGTTACAGCGGTTATCAGTGTTATATCGCAGGGATTCCCCATCTTTTTTCACCATGAACGGTTAGGAAGAGATGGTTTTCCATTTACAATGGTAAAATTCAGAACAATGGATAGTGGTCATTCCTTGAGTGCAAAACATGACATCACAAGGCTGACGCCTTGGGGCCGGGTGTTAAGGCGAACAAGTATTGATGAATTGCCGGTTTTGTTTAATGTGATCAAGGGCGATATGAGTTTGGTGGGGCCGCGACCAATGCCAACTAAGTATCTTCCAAGGTTTAATAAGTCACAAATAAAAAGATTAAATGTTAAGCCTGGCATTACTGGTTTAGCTCAAGTGACAGGTAGAAACAGTTTATCTTGGGAAGAGAAATTTGAACTGGATGTGAAATACGTAAAACAAAACTCATTGATAGGAGATTTAATGATAATTCTAAAAACCTTGTTTACTGTAATTAAGGGAAAAAATGTTGAAGCAAGTGATCAAGAAATTATGCCTGAATTTATGGGGTCAAAAAAGGAAGAAAGAAAATTATGAAATCGCAGATTCATCAATTATTAGATAAATTACCATTTACATCTTCTGTAAAATTTAATGGGATTAATTTACCACCAAAGCGTCGTAGATGGTGTGGGTCAGAGTTTAGAGATGATGATTATTTTTTTCAATCAGCTATATTAGAAGCCAAAAGATTAAAATTCGAATTTGGAATAAAAAATAATGATAATATATTAGATATAGGCTGTGGCTTTGGCCGTTTGCCTATAGGTTTAAATAAAATATTTGACAATATAAACTATATAGGAATCGATGTTCATAGACCATCCATTGATTGGTGTAAGAAATTTGTAAGTAAAAATACATCTCAACTTAATTTTATACATTTCAATATTAAAAATGAAAGGTATAATGAGAATGGGAATGAATTTGGGGATGATTTTAAATTTCCAATAGATAGCAAAAGTCAGGATTTAATTTATCTATATTCTGTTTTTTCACATATGAAAATTGAGGAAATGCGTAAGTATTTTATCGATTTTAAAAGAATAATTAAAAAAAATGGGAATATTTTTTTTACTGCCTTCGTTGAAAAAAATGTTTCAGACTATAGTATAAACCCAGAAGGTTATATTTTCGAGGAATTTTCTGGTCCTTTACATGTTGTTCGATATGATTTTGATTTTTTACTAAATGAATTGAAAATAGCTGGGTTTAAAATAGAAAAAATATTTGAAGCAACAGAAACTGACAAACAAACTGGACTGTATTTATCACAATTCTAATATGAAAAATAAAAAAATTCTAATTCTTGGATCATCGGGGTTTTTAGGGAGTCATTTAACTAAAGCTTTGTATAAGAGAAATGAAGTGATTCAATTTGATACAGAATCACCCCCATCTCTTCATACCAATTCGAAATTCATTCAGGGATCAATTTTAGATAAAGAATTAGTCTTAACAGTAACAAAAGGTGTAGATATTGTATACCATTTTGCAGCGATGACTGACCTCGATATTGTTAATAACAACCCAGCTAAAGCAATTGAGGTGAATATTGCAGGTACCTCAAATATATTGGATGCTTGTATCAAAGAAAAAGTAGAACGATTTATTTTTTCAAGTAGCGTGTATGTCTATAGCCAATTTGGCGGCGTATATAAATCGACAAAACAAGCCTGTGAACTGTTAATTGAAGATTATGATAAAATGCATGGTTTAAACTATACCATACTTCAATTAGGATCTGTGTATGGACCGGGGGCAACGCAAACCAATCTTATTAGTCGACTTATTTTTGAAGCATTAACTCAAAATGAAATTCAACATTATGGCACAGGGGAAGAAATTCGTCATTATTTATTTGTTAAAGATGTTGTAAACGTAGCTATAGATTTAATGGATGTTAAATTTAACAAAAGAAAAATAATTTTAATGGGGAATGAAAGAAAAACCATTTCTCAATTGATGGATGAAATCATTTCCCAGACAGATTTAAACAGTCAAAAAATATTCAAAGAAAATGATTATGGTCTTCATTATAAAACATCACCGTTTCATACAAAACCAAATAGTGCAATTGAATACAAAATTGAGTCACCCACATCCATCAAAAAAGGACTCAAAGCATCCATTTTATCTCTCCAGTTTGAATTAGCAAAACAAGGCTAAACCCCTTTCGACAATTCATTGAAACTAATTATCACTGAATCCGCGGAGGTGGCAGGGGAATTGACCACCTCATTATTCAAAAATATGGTTGCAGCACAATCTCCCTTTGTATTGTTCCCAGGCGGACGAACACCTAAAGTATTTTTTGAAAACCTGTCAAAACAAAAAGATATATCCTGGGGGAATATTACAATCATGGCCACGGATGAAAGGGTAATGCCAATTCATACACTCAAATCCAATACAGGGTTAATTAAAAAAGAATTAGTTGATAAAATAAAATCTAATCCAAAACCAAAACTATTAAACCCGTTTCCTGAATATGACACGAATATTGAAAATGCGATGACGGACATAAATCATATACTAAAAAGTAAATTGCCGGATATAGCGATCTTAGGCATGGGAAGCGATGGGCATACAGCCGGAATATTTAAAGTTGAACATAAAACAAATTTCAGTTATTATTTTAAAAATCCAGAGGATGCTTTTAGCCGAGTGGCGATTTCAATGAAAACCTTTTTAAAAATACCACAATTAGTATTCCTAGTTTTAGGCAAAGAAAAGCGTGAAATGCTGACTAAAGTAATTTCAAACTTGAGTTCAAAAAATAATGTCCCAATGAAATATCTTTTAAGAAATGGTATGGGTGTTAAAACAATTATTTGCGATACTGACGCAGCGCCAATTGGTTATAATGTTGGTGAGATTGAAGTTCCCTTTTAAATAAATGGATTTATTACAGGAAATTGAAAAGCAGGTGATACCTGAGGATAAACTCTACATTTATTCTATTGGTCAATCTGGATATGTTTTAAAGACATACGATTCTACGATCTACATCGACCCATATTTATCTGATTACATTGAGAACCCCAATGGTATTAATGACCAATACATGTGTCGGAGATATCCTCCGCCTTTCGACCCAGAAATGATAACAAATTGTGATGCAATCATATGTACCCATGCCCATGTGGATCATATGGATCCCTGGACAATTAATCGGATCAACACAAATTTTCAACTTTATAGTTCAATCGGTGCATTCGAAAAAAGTAATATTAATTTCTCTGGATTAAGAACAACATACCTATCACCACAAGAGACATGTCAAATTAAGTCTTTTACCGTTAAACCGATTCCGGCTGCTCATTATAATCTAATAGATGAAAAGGGCCAACCAGACTGTCTATCAATTATTGTACAATGGCAGGAGTAATTATTGTTCTTTTGGGGGGATGGGATAGCCTATGAGGGGCAATATAACCTATTATCCTCTCTCAGTTTTGATTGTTTTTTTGCACCAATAAACGGTCGCGATTCTTTTAGAGAAAATAAGGGAATTATTGGTAATATTAATGGGAATGAATTAGCTGAAATTTGCAGTAAACTTAATATAGAACGATTAATCCCCAACCATTATGATATGTTCAAAAACAACACGGGTTCTGTAAAATTATTCCAAAAAGAAATAAAACAAAAGTATCCAAACCAATTTGTAAATGTGTTGGAATGTGGAGATAAAATTGAATTATAATAAACATACCTACCTGACGCTCGAAGCACTCAAAAACCATATGCCAACCAAGGATTATTTTGTTGGAATTGATTCTGATGGCACGGTGTTTGATTCAATGGAAGTCAAGCATAAAGACTGTTTTGTTGGATCATTAATTCGGATTTTTGAATTAGCGGCAATTGCGCACGAAGTTCATTTGGTTTGGAACCACGTTAATATATTTTCGAATACTCGTGGAACAAATCGTTTCAAAGCACTCATTCTTACATTTAATTATCTTAGAGAAATAGATCGAGTGAAACAATTAGGTATCCACTTCCCTAAATTAAATATATTAAAACAGTGGATCAAAAAAGGTAAAATTCTTAGCAATGAATCATTGATGAATTTGATCAATAGTTCTGATCCTGAAGAACGGTTAGTATTAATTAAAATATTAAAATGGAGTGAAGAGGTTAATCGAACAGTAAAGAATACTGTATTTAATTTACCCCCATTAGAAGGTGCAAAGACTGCAATGGCTTCATTAAAACCGCATGCAGATATAATGGTAATTTCTAACACACCATTAGATACCCTTCATCGAGAATGGTCAGAAAATAAAATTTTCTCAAATGTACTTTACATTGGTGGACAAGAAACGGGAACCAAAACTGAAATGTTAATGCATGCAGCGAAACAAAAATATGATAATGATAAAATACTTGTTATAGGTGATTCTCCTGGCGATCTTTATGCGGCCAAAAATGTTGAAGCTCTTTTTTATCCAATACTTCCTACAAAAGAAATTCATGCATGGGATAATTTTAATAAAGAATATTTAGATGTATTTTTAAAGGGGGATTATAGCGGTGAAAAAGAAAAAAGGCAAATTGAGGAATTCAATACAATCCTAAAAAGTACACCACCTTGGGTAAAATAATCATTGTCAATAACAATCCTTGATTACTATAAATACAGCATTTAATTAATATAATATTATGAAAAAAATCATTGTTTACGGTGCAGGAGAATTTGGTACATTAATTGCAAATGTAATCAGTTATATCGAAAAATATACCATTGGTGCATATGGTGATGATGATCCAATTAAATCAGGAACATTCATTGATGGTTTACCCGTTTATGGACAAGAAGATTTACTAAACTTTGCAAAAAAGAATAATATCAATATAGCCATTTCGGCAATTGGAAATAACAAAGTAAGAGGTGAAAAATATTATTTATTGAAAGAAAATGGATTTAATATGATTTCAATTGTACACCCGAAAGCTCTAATTGATACAAATGTATCCTTTGGTGAAAATGTAATTATTGAAATGGGTACAGCAATCCATACCCATAGTACTATCGGGAATAATGTTTTCCTTGGTGGTGACGCACTCATCGGTCACCATAATACCATTGGTAATCATGTGCTTGTGGGTGGGAATGTATCATTTGGCGGCACCGTTTTGGTTGAGGATTATGTTTCAATTGGTGTTGGTGCATCTATTAAGCCAGGCGTTCGTTTGGGAAAAGGATGTACCGTCGGGGTAGGTGCTGCTGTTGTGAAAGATGTCCCACCAGGAATAACTGTTGTGGGCGTTCCGGCTAAACCCATTTAAATCAAACTGTCATGACCAAACAGATCACTCAGGACCAATTCCGAGACCAAATACGGTCTATAAAAAGTATGGCTGTCAGCGGATTCCGTTGGTCCGGTACACCGCAATTATTACTTCGATTGGTTCGGGAAGAATTTGATAAAAGCGGCGAACCCAATGGTCTCACAATTATGTTTACAAGTTCAGCTACAGATCCTGGCTTGGACCATTTAGCTCACCCCGATCTATTGGCCTGTTCATTTGGTAGTTATTATGGCTCTATTCCCGAAATTAGAAAATTGGTACAGGATAATAAAATAAAGGGTTATTCCCTACCTCAGGGCCAGCTATCTCTACTGTTTCGTGAAATTGGCCGTGGAAGCCCCGGGCTTCTTTCTACCGTTGGTATAAATACTTTTGTGGACCCCAGATTGGATGGAGGAAAGCTGAATGCCAAGACAGATTTCGATGCAGTAACAATTGAATCTATTAATGGTAAAGAATTCTTGTTTTACCATTCCCGTCCTGTAGATGCTTCTCTCATACGAGGTACCATTGCAGATGCTAAAGGAAATGTATCTATGCGACATGAACCGGTGAAAACAGAATTTCTATCTATGGCTCAAGCAGCTCGAACATCCGGGGGTCAAAATTTTGTCCAGGTATCTGAAATATCCGAAACTTTTTTACAACCACACGAAATCGATCTACCCGGCCATCTGGTGGATGGCGTTATTGTAACGGGTGATTTGGAAAATGATCACCGTCATACGAATAAATATACATTCCATGAAGGATTGTTGAAAAATGGAAACTATTCCAAGGAAGCAGGGCCCGTAACTGACCCCACCTATAAACAACTCATTGGTCTCCGCGCCTTAAAAGAAGTTCAATCCTCAAAGAATGTTATTTTGGGTCAGGGTGTTCCAGAACTTGTCGGTGTTTTTTCTCGACAAAATTCTGAGAAATATGGACAAATGCTTACATTTATGGAATCGGGAGTCATTGGTGGCATTCCAGAAAGACGCCCAGATTTTGGAGTAGCATTGGATCCCGTGGCTTTTTTGACCCAAGATAATCAATTTGTTGGTTTCAATGGTGGGCATATAGATACAGTTGTTCTCAGTTTTGTACAATTCGATGAACATGGGAATGTAAATGTAAGTCTGATTGGTTCAGAATATTATGGATGTGGCGGATACATCGATATTTGCCATGCAGCCAAAAAAATTGTGTTTGTAGGATCATTCACTGCAAAAGGATTAGACGTAACCAGAAATGAGAATACAGTCACCATTAAAAAAGAAGGATCCATTTCCAAAGCAGTGACAGATGTCTCTCAAATAACATTTTCCCCACGTATGGTGGAAGAAAAGGATCAAGAAATAATGATTGTGACTGAGCGGTGCGTATTTTCTGTAATTAATAATGAGGTAACAATAACAGAAATTGCTGATGGTATAAATTTGGAGCGAGATATATTGTCTCATATGCCTTTTAAGCCCGTGATTGCAGACCCAATAAAACAGTTAACCTGGGACTAATTGAGTCCATCATTATTTTTGACCAATAATAGGAACAAGCGGATTTACCTTTCTCCCCCCCATATGAGCGGTGAGGAAAAAATATTTTTTCAGGAAGCCTTTGACTCTAACTGGATAGCACCACTAGGTCCTCAAGTGGACGCTTTTGAAAAAGAAGTAGCTGATTATGTAGGAATTGAGCACACCCTTGCCCTGTCATCGGGGACAGCGGCTCTCCATTTGGCATTAGAAGTTTTAGGCGTTTCTTCCGGAGATATAGTTTTTTGTTCCGATTTAACCTTTGTAGCATCTGCTAATGTCATCCGCTATCAAGGTGCTACGCCTGTTTTTATCGACTGTAATATGGTATCCTGGACCATGTGCCCAAAAGCATTACAAAAAGCAATGGACCAAGAACAAAAACCCAAAGCAGTTATTGTAACGGATCTATACGGCCAAAGTGCTGATTATGAAGCTATTTATAAAATATGTAATGCTTTTAAAATCCCTGTAATTTCCGATGCAGCTGAAGCATTTGGCGCTGATTATAAAGGCAAAAAATGCGGTGGAATCGGTGATATAAATATATTGTCTTTTAATGGGAATAAAATAATTACCACATCTGGTGGTGGCATGATGTTAAGTCATAATGAGGAATGGATTCAAAAAGCGAGAAAACTGGCCACCCAGTCTAGAGAAAATGCAGTGCATTACGAACATAAAATGATTGGATATAATTACCGTTTAAGTAACTTGTTAGCTGCCGTGGGCCGTGGACAGTTGAAAGTTCTTGATGATCGTGTTGAAAAACGCAGAATAATTTTTGAAACGTATAAAAATGCTTTATCAAATATTGATGGTATTGATTTTATGCCCGAAGCCGATTATGGAATATCAAACCAATGGTTAACCGTATGTACAGTTGATCCGAAAAAATTAGGTATAGACCGAAATAAAATTATCCATGCAATGGAAAAAGAAAATATCGAATGCCGCCCTATCTGGAAGCCCATGCATCTGCAGCCCTTATTTTCAGGGGAAAAATTATACGCCATTGTTGAAACACCGAATTCAGATAAATTGTTTCGAAATGGTTTATGTCTTCCATCTGGGACAAACTTGTCAGAAGAAGATCAGAAAAAAATCATTAATATTATATTTACTCAATTAGATTAAAATGAAAATAATGATTAAATAATTATGAAATTAATATATTCAAAAATTGAACCGTCCAGGCTCTTGCATCTTGTCCATAGATTGGAAGAAATTGAAAGTTTATCGACCAAAGATGGATTGGCAAGAATAAATGTCGCACCAGAAGAAGAACATCTTCAATTAGCTACCTTACATATGGACGAGGGGAGAACATTTATACCACACAAACATATTTATAAAGAGGGCGAAAAAGAAGTCATTGCTCAAGAATCATGGATAGTAATTAAGGGCAGTGTAAAGGTTGTGATGTATGATTTAGATGATACCATCATTGACCAGATAATTTTATACCCAGGTGACTGTTCCATGACATTTTCTGGTGGCCATAACTATGTCATACAGGAAGATAATACAATTGTTTATGAGTATAAAACAGGCCCTTACAAAGGGATAAAAAATGACAAGGTGTCAATTAATGAAATATAATATAGGGTGTGGATGGAGAAATTTTGGGAAGGGTTGGGTCCATATAGATGGTGGTGATTATGACCATATTGATTCATCAGATATTTTTCTCAAAGATTATGATAATAATTCTGCAGATTTAATATATGCTTCTCATTTTATTGAATATTTTGATAGAGATGAAATTATTTCTTTATTAAGTAGATGGAAAAATATCCTAAAACCTTTTGGTATTCTACGGATTGCTGTTCCAGATTTTGAAGCAATGGTTAAATTGTATTTAAATAATCAGTATACGTTAGAAAACTTTTTAGGGCCCCTATATGGAAAAATGAAAATGGGGGAAACCACTATCTTTCATAAAACCACTTACGATTTTAATAGTTTAAAGCAGTTACTGGAAAAGGCAGGCATGAGAAATATCCAAAGATATGATTGGAAAGATACAGAACACGCCCAATTCGATGACCACTCACAAGCATACCTGCCGCATATGGACAAGAAAAAGGGGACATTGATAAGTTTAAATGTGGAATGCATAAAATGAGTTTCCAAGCGGTAACCGATTTTGAAAATGCCATTGCGGAATTTTATGGTGCGCCTTTTGCCGTTGCTGTGGATAGTTGTACCCATTCATTGGAATTGTGTTTGAGATATCAAAAGGTAGAAAAAATCACAGTGCCAACCCGGACCTATCTTTCAGTGGCATTCCTGGGGGATAAGATAGGAATTGATTGGGATTGGAAAGAAGAAGACTGGGTTGATTATTATTACTTGGGTGGTACGAATATCATCGATGCTGCTGTACTATGGAAAAAGAATAGTTACATTCCAAATACCTTTATGTGTTTGAGTTTTCAATTTCAAAAACATTTGAACCTGAGCAAGGGCGGCATGATTTTAACTGATGATAAAGAAGCTCGGGATGAACTTAAACGAATGTCATACGATGGCAGAGAACCGGATATTCCCTGGAGAGACCAAAACATTAAGTCGAAAGGATATCATTATTATATGACACCGGAAACAGCTCAAATAGGATTAGAAAAATTATCAGACGCAATAAAAAGAAAACCAAAACAATGGGTGTTGGAAGATTGGCCAAATTTAAAAAATATGGAAATATTTAAATGAAAAAGAAAGCATTTATAACAGGGATTAATGGACAGGACGGCAGCTACCTTTCTGAATATTTATTAGAAAAAGATTATAAAGTTTATGGTATCGTAAGACGTAATTCGATTGCGGAGCACCAAGAAAGTAGAATAGACCATTTAATTGGGAATGGGGTTGAGACCGAATATGGAGATTTACTTGATGTAAGTTCATTGGAAAGGATGATAAGAACCATCCAACCCGATGAAATATACAATATTGCCGCACAGAGCCATGTGAGGATTAGTATGGATATTCCGCAATTTACCGTTCAGACCAATGCGCTAGGTCTACTAAATATTCTAGAGGCCTACAAAAATAATTACCCAAAGGCGAGGTTTTACCAAGCTTCCTCGTCAGAAATGTTTGGTCGGACTGTAGATGAAGATGGGTATCAACGTGAAACCACTAAAATGAGTCCAACGAGTCCATATGGATGTACAAAGGTTTTTGGGTTTAACATGGTTCAGCATTACAGGAATGCATATAAATTATTTGCAGCAAACGGGATCTTATTTAATCATGAATCACCAAGGAGAGGATCTAATTTTGTGACGAATAAAGTCGTTAAAGCTGCAGTAAAAATCAAAAAGGGATTACAGGAAAAACTTGCTTTGGGTAATATGGATGCATATCGTGACTGGGGGCACTCCAAAGATTATGTCCGGGCAATGCATATGATTATAAACCATACCGAACCAGATGATTTTGTATGTGCTACTGGCGTAACAAATTCAGTTAGAGATATGTGTGATTATGTATTTAACCGATTAGATTTGAATTATAAAGATTTTGTTATTCAGGATAAAAAATTCATGAGAGCAGAAGATTTGAAATATTTAAGAGGAGATTCTACTAAATTAAGGACGACCTTTGGATGGAAACCTGAATATACTTTTGAGACTTTAATGGATGAAATGATTGACCATTGGTTAACCATTTATTAGTAATAGATTCGTACCTTAAAAGTAAAATAGACCAATGGGAAAAAATAAAAACATTGATTTATTGGTAATTTCGTGTGACACCTATTCTGATATATGGGACACTTTTTTCGACACTTTTTTTCGTTATTGGCAAGACTGTCCTTTAGATATTCATCTAATATCTAATAGTAAATCGTATAATCATTCTGAGGTTCACCCTATTAAAGTTGGACAAGATATTTCATGGTCAGATAATTTATTAAATGGAATCGATCAACTGAAAAAAGATTATGTTTTAATATTATTTGAAGATCTCTTTCTTAATCAAAAAGTATCAATGACATATTTTAATCAGATATCTAAATGGGTCAATAATTATAATCCAAACTATTTGCGACTTTGCATCTCTCATAAACCAGAATATTTTGATGCGTTTGTGGGAAGTATCCCCCAAAAAACACCTTATAAAACATCAACCATGCCTTGCATTTGGAAAAGATCTACATTGAGAGAAATATTAAAAAAGGGAGAATCGGCTTGGGACTTCGAAATAAAAGGATCAAAAAGAGCATATGAACATGATGGATTCTACGCTGTATATAAAGATTTGATACATTATAATAATGGAGTGATAAAAGGCAAATGGCGAAAATCAATTCTCAAAGAGGGTAATGAATATGGGTTAAATATAAATACAATATCACGGCCTGTAATGACAACGGTTGAAGAGCTTGTTTATTCCTTAAGAAAATACAGGTCTATTTTGTTTAATCGACTTCCCAATAAACTCAGACGGGTATTAAAAAGACAATAATTACTTTATTTTAATGTGATAAATATCACATTGATTATCCTTCGCTTCGTGTTAAACTCAACCAATTCGGAATCCCTATTTTTATACTATGATTAAATCCTTACAAAATTCTAGAAATCTAATACGGTTTGTACTCGTCGATATTGTGCTGATATTGGTTGCCCTATATAGCGCATTTCTTTTAAGATTTGATTTCGTTGTCCCTGAGCATATTGGCATAGACTTTGCAAAATATTTGCCCGTTATTTTAACAGCAAAAATGATCTCATTTTTTATTTTTGGCATGTACAAAGGCATGTGGCGGTATACGAGTATTTCCGATTTCATCAATATTGCCAAAGCATCTTCACTCGGTTCATTGCTAGCCTTGTCCGTGTTAGCATTAATCTATGGATTAACCGGATTCCCGAGATCAGTTTTATTTATTGATTATGCCTTATGTACTATTTTCTTAGGCGTAAGTCGCGCAAGTGTTCGGATGTATTTTAGCAACTTATCTCAAGCCCAAAGCAACCTAGGTTATAATACTTTTTTAAAAGGACGAAAAAAAGTGATTATGGTTGGAGGTGGAGATAGTGCTGAAAAAATAATAAGAGAAGTTAGAGATAACAAAGAGTTGAAGTATGTGGTAGTTGGTATAATGGATGATGATGGCTCAAAAATAGGCGCCACCATTCACGGTGTTCCCATTCTCGGCCCGATTGATGAACTTGCAAACTTGAAAATTCCCTTTGACGAAATAATTATTTGTATACCCACCGCATCCAATATAGAAATGCGGCGAATTGTGGCCATTTGTAAAGCTGCAGGAAAATCATACCGTACAGTACCCACATTTTTGGAGCTAATTGACGGTAAAGTATCCATGAAATCAGTTAGAGAAGTATCCATGGTAGATCTTCTAGGGCGAAAAGAAGTGGTATTAGATCGATCATCCATTTCTCAATATATTTATGGGAAACGGGTATTGGTAACAGGCGCCGGTGGATCAATTGGATCTGAGTTGGTGCGTAACTGTTTAACATATGATCCGGACCTCTTAGTGTTGTTGGATCAAAGTGAACATAATTTGTTCAAAATTGAAAGAGAATGCACTGAAAGTAAGCACCCAATCTCATTTCAGCCCATTTTAGGTGATATTCGGGATAAAATACTCCTCCACCGTGTCTTTTCTTCTTTTAAGCCCCATGTGGTTTTTCATGCCGCTGCCTATAAGCATGTCCCAATGCAAGAAGATCACCCTTGGGAAGCAATACTAACAAACATTGAGGGGACCATTAATTTAATTGATGTATCCGAAGACTATGGTGTGGAACGATTTGTACTTGTATCTACAGATAAAGCGGTAAACCCCACCAATATAATGGGTGCGACCAAGAGAGTTGCAGAAAAATTAATACAAAGTAAATCAATTGACTCCGGCGTAAAGTATATGGCTGTTCGCTTTGGTAATGTGATTGGATCTTCAGGATCTGTGATACCCACCTTTCAAAAACAAATCCAAAATGGTGGTCCTATAACGATTACAGATGCAAATATGCAGAGATATTTTATGTCAATTTCCGAAGCGGCCCAGTTGATATTGCAAGCAGGCGCCATGGGTGCCGGTGGCGAAATTTATGTTTTGGATATGGGTAAACCGGTCAATATTAAAGACATCGCTTTTGAATTGATTCGCTTGAGTGGTTTAGAACCGGAAATAGATATCGGGGTTGAATATATTGGCATGCGTCCCGGTGAGAAAATGTTTGAAGAACTGCAAACACATGAAGAAAACATTATTGATACAGGGCACGATAAAATCATGGTTTTAAAAAATGGGCAGGGGAATAATTGGGATAACCTTATTGAGAAAGTATCTATAATTGTTAAATCCGCTAGATCATACAATTATGGTAAGGTGACAAAAGAGTTGAAAAAATTTATTCCGGAATACATACCCGATTCAAAAACGACTCAGCAAAGATTGAAGTCATCTATCATTGAAGAAAACTGAGTTAAAACTATTTGTTTGTTTTTTTATGATTGCTCATGTATGTCATGGGCAATTTTTTTATACAGACAGTCGAGACAGTAAACATTGGCTCCAAACGCATTTTAACTCGTTAAATCAATCCTATGATTATCCCCAAAACAACTGGCTTTCTTATGGATTAAATAAAGATATAAAATGGAAAAATGGCCATTCATTTGGTGCATTTATCCACCTAAAAAATGAAAATAAATTAAGAGGGGTTATTCAAAAGTCAGATTTAATTGGGAATGGTGTTCTTTCAGCATACAGGTATACCTCACCCCATATTGAAATTATGAATACCATGTTTCTTACCGATGATGTTAATAATGCTGAAAGAGGGTTTGTTCGAACAATTAAAAATGTAACCATGTACACGAATCAGGCGTATTTAAAGATGTTAAACTCAACAGATCAATTAAAATATTCAATTAAAATAGGTCGAGATTTTTTAACAATTGGGCATAGTCTTAATTCCAATTTATTTGTCAGCGATTTTTCCCGCCCATTTGATCAGTTCACTTTAGAAGCAGACTTGGGGAAATTAAATGCGCTTTTTTCCGTGATAGAATTAGATACAATGATGAACCATAATCGTTATTTGTATGTTCATAGTTTTGGTTATAAATCGGAAAAATTATCGATTACCTTGGGTGAGTCGGTTCTCATCTCCGGAGTGTCAAAATCAATCAATATTCAATTTCTCAACCCATTTAGTTTTTGGTCTTGGGAAAATATAGGTAGTACAACAAAGGGGCTTAATGCATTGTTATATGCAGGTATAACCTGGCTACCACAAAATGGATTGAGGATTTATGGAGAAACAATTATTGATGATATTAATTTTCATCAAGATAATGCTTTTTACCTCAATCGATTTGGATTTTTAATTGGATTACAAAAAACAGGACTTCCGTTTAAATCGTCCAATTTAGAGATAGAATATTCCAATGTATTACATCAGGTATATCAATCGTATCATCCTACACATATTTATACGCACCGTGGGTTTCCCATCGGTCATTTTATAGGAAATGATTTTATCAATATAAGGATTCATTACGCCCAATTAATGCAATCAAGCAAAATTAAACCGATAATCGATATATCCTATCTCATGGATGGTGCGAATGGAATAAACACCCGATTTGACAATCCTTGGGAAACAGAAGAAGGAGAATTTTTAAAAGATTATATTCCCCCGTCTCACCCGACCTCGCCCGTCACCACTTGGCTTGAAACTGAAATCGGAGCCGAAATAAAAATTAAAACAGCATCATATTTGACAATCACAGCCCGTCATCAGTTGAAATCTATTGAAAAAGAATCTACAACTGATATGGGTATAGGTATTCGATTTTGGTCCTATTTTCAATTGCCATTTAATAAATAGACCATAAATAGATGACTGATTTAGCCATCATTACGGAAGAATTTCGGCCGTCAAAAAAAGGAGGCATTGCAACCTGGGCCCATGGTCTTGCATTATATTTTGGGGAGAAAAATGAATATAATGTAACGGTATTTGTAAAAAAACGCGGTGGAATAAATCAAATAACACTTGCACCAAAATTACCATTTAAATTGATACTTATGGGTGGGAGGGATTGGTCAAAATTTAAAAAATGGTATATTTCCTATTATTTGAAAAAATATATTAAAAAATCCCAAAACCCGGTTATCATTTCTGCAACATGGGAATTGGCTCAAGGAATATTAAGGTATAAAAAAAAATATCCATTTTCTCTTATCACAATATTACATGGGTTAGAAGTAACCCGTTTAAATTCACAAAAGTATAATAAAAGAATTCCGCAGTTTCAAAAAGTACTAAAATATTCAAATCAAATTATTACAGTAAGCAATTATACAAAAATGGAAGCGTTATCTATCGGAGGAGACCATAAAATTGAAACGATACCAAATTTTGTAGATACCAATGATTTTTATCCTGAATCAAGAACCAATTGTCGGAGGCATTTCAAATTTGATCAGAATGAAAAAATCCTTTTAACGCTTTCTCGTTTGATAAAAAGAAAAGGGCATGCTATCGTAATCAATGCATTACCCGCGGTTAAAGAAACTTTCCCCAATATTAAATATGTTATTGCTGGTGATGGAGATCAATCGTATAAAGAAGAATTAAAACAATTGGTTGTTGAATTGGGGCTCGAAAGTAATGTTTTATTTTTTGGTTACATTCATGAGGATCAAAAACGACTATTATATAATGCTTGTGATATTTATATCATGAATAGCATGGCAACAAATGAAAAGGGTGACTCTGAAGGGTTTGGCATTACATTTTTAGAAGCAAATGCTTGTGGGATACCTGTCATTGGTACTACATCCGGGGGGATTGGCAATGCAATTAAAAATAGAGTAAATGGATTAATGGTGTCCCCAAATAGCCCGGTGGAAACAACAAATGCCATATTGGATTTATTTAATGATTCACCCTTGTATAGTGAAATTTCATTGAGTGCTGTTTCAAGGGTAAACAAACAATTTAGTCTTTCTCATATCGGAGAAAAATATCAGCAAATAATATCAGGCCTTTATACTTCATAATGATAAAATAATTACCTTAAATTCCTCGCCATTATGGTGAACAAAAGTCCCCAAAAGGTTAATCAATGAATTTCCGAATGCCGGAGATCAAATATTTTTTCCAAAAACTTAATGATAAATGCACCCTATATGGTGCATTTTTTGTTTATGAAAGGAGCCAAGTCTGAATGAGTGTAATTCAGCAAATTGTCGCATTACAAAAAATCGATTCACAGCTACAGGATATCGCCGAACTACTGGGAGATCTCCCAGGGAAGGTCGATGCATTAAAAGATGAAGAGTTGGGATTGGCAAAGTCCATTGAGGATGGGAAAGCCCGAATCAAAGTATTAGAACTCGAACTAAATAAATTTGATAGTCTAATGACCGATTATAATGAGAAAATCGACAAACATAAAGATCAACTGTATTTAGTTACATCCAATAAACAATATGATGCTTTACAGCATGAAATTGATCACCTAAAAGGAGAATTGGATGAAATTGAAACAAACGCCCTAGAATTCGCAGAAGAAAAAGAAACCATTGAAACACGAATGAAGTCTGAAGAAGAAAATTTAGATTCATTGAGTAAAGATTTGGTGGGACGCCGGGAAAAACTTGAAGTGTTAATGAATGAATCTTCTGAAGAAAAAGCAACGTTAGATAAAGAAAGAGTCAAAGAAAGAGATAGCATCGAACCAACGACCTTGGCTCGATATGATCGAATTCATACAGCGCGCAAAGGATTATCGGTTGTTTTGGTTGAAGGTTCCGCCTGTGGCGGGTGTGGTGCATTTGTACCGCCTCAGGTTGTGTCAGAAGTCAAGGCGGGCAAAGGGCCCAAAACTTGTGATAGCTGTAGTCGATTTCTCTACTATGAATCTAATTAACCTATTTATAAAATATTTAGATGTAATTTCTATAGATTTTTGAAATGAGTGCCAATCGGATAGTTGCTCTCAATCTGCAGATTGCCAAATTGAGAGAGGAAAGTCCGAGCACCGCAGGATAGGATGCCTTCTAACGGAAGGACCCCGCAGATTGTGGGGATGGAAAGTGCAACAGAAAATATACCGCCTCGAACATGTTTTGGGGTAAGGGTGAAATGGTGGTGTAAGAGACCACCAGGTTCTGATGTAATTCAGAATGCTTGTAAACCCCATCCGGTGCAAGATCAAGTAAACCCCAAGATGTAATCCGCATCGTTATTCGGGGAGGGTTGGTCGCGTGATCTCGATAGTAATGTCGGGACCAGATGAATGACTATCAATTACAGAACTCGGCTTATAGATTGGCCCTCATTTCAAAAATCAACTCCCATAATTAGTCTCCCCTATCAATGGGGAATATTGTGTGGTAAATACTAAAAATCCTCATATATTTAAAGACCATGCGTTGGAAAATTAAACAACCATCCCAAGACCAGGTTACATCTTTAAAAAAAGAATTCAACACGTCTGAAATTATCGCGAAAGTATTAGCCAATCGCGGTATCGAATCCTTGAAATCTTCTCACAACTTTTTCAATCCGTCAAATGATCAACTCCATGACCCTTTCATAATGAAAAATATGGATATCGCCGTTGACCGTATTTCCAAGAACATTCAAAATCAAAAACCAATATTAATTTTTGGGGACTATGATGTGGATGGAACCACCGGTGCCTCTTTACTATATTTAGGCCTAAAAGATCTCAATGCAATAGTTGAATATTATATTCCC
>JABGZQ010000045.1 GCA_018674655.1 Fidelibacterota bacterium
ATATTTGTAGAATTTTTTCCAAAATGGAGACTCGCTCCTACCCGTTAAAAATACGAATGATAGAATAGCCAGTAGAATACCCAGTACAACTGCATCATTTGTAAATAGAGGTTTAGTCATTCAATAAATTAGGTTATAACTAATCAAAAATGATCATTTTTCTATAGAAATTTTAAATCGTTTAAGGAGAAGTTTTTCCCCCGTTAAAACCTGTAACTACCCGTATGATGTGGGATGCTTCTATCATATCCTTTGCTTTGTATTCAATGGTATGTGAGCCAGTACGTTTAAACATATCCAGATATGCCAAAACCTGAGATGGCTGGTAATGTTTAAAGGTGATGGAAACGGTGACAGGTCCTCGAATTTTATATGGTTTATATTTTTTAATATTTTTTACGGCATAAGCTGTTTTTTCTGCAATGAGATCATAGGCGGCTTCTGGATGAAGGGATTTGGCAGAATGAAAACTGATACTTTCCTTAACGATGGCACCCTCTGTATTCCCGATGATGCTTTTTACTTCCTTCACTGCTGCATCATCGCCTGAAACCATGATGACTGGAACACCAAAATGCCCAGCAATGGCTGCATTCCAGGATCCTTCTGTCATCACCTGACCATTTACCTTTACAGATGTTAATTTGGAACTGGAAAAAGTATGGGCTCGAACGCCTTCCAGATTATCTGTACTGGCGTGGTACCCGGTAAAAATCACACCGTCAAAACTGGCGTCAATTCCTTCCATCATGCCCAGGGGACGAGGCCAGGAACGGATCACCTGCACATCCTTCGGCAGTTTTTCGATAAGTAAATTCTGTCCGTTGCCATGGGAATCCGCCACCAGTATTTCTGTTGCTCCTTCATCTTTTGCGGCCTGTATGGCCGCATTTACTTCTGCGGTCATAAATTCCCGAAAGCGGTTATACTCAAAACCCGAAGGACCGAGTTGCTCCCCGGTAACTACACCGACTACACCTTCCAAATCGGCAGAAATGAATATTTTCTTTCCCTGCCCCCAAAGAGAAGAAATCATCATAGGGACTAATAATAGTTTTAAAATTCGATTCATGGGTAAACCTCCTGTTTTATGCAGGACTAAAATAATCAAACTATGGGTATTTGATTACCAAAAATAAATAATAATATAAAATAAAAAGCCTCCCGTATTCTGTGGGGAGGCTATTTATTATAGAACCTGTAGAAAAAATATAGTTTAATTCTGATTTAGTATCTTAAAAATCGCCTTTTCTGCGAGCACTGACATTACTTTGTAACCTTTTTTGTTTGGATGTACACTATCAGAGCCATAACTCTCTATTAAGGCATTATTTTTATCAACCATTGAAGAATAATAATCAAGATATATCATTCCATTTTCTTTAGCATATTGTTCTATTATTTTATTAACTGCAGATATCTTTGGTGGCGGGTTGATGCCTGGGTTCCAAGGAAAACCCTTTGCTGGTAGAATAGATGAAATGATTACATTGATTCCATTAATTTTTGCCAAATCTGCCATTGAAATAATATTATCGGAAATCATTTTTACTGTAGATGGGCCTGTATTTTCTGCAATATCATTGATTCCTGCTAGAATTATAACTACTTTTGGATTAAGGTCAATGACATCTGGTCGAAATCGAATTAACATTTGAGGAGTAGTTTGACCACTAATTCCTCTATTGATATATGATTTCCCTTTAAAAAATTCTGGTAGAATAGTGGACCATCCTTCAGTAATTGAATTCCCCATAAAAACAACTCTATCTTCATTATCAGAGGACTGAGCATATTTCTTATTATTTTCAGAATATCTACCAAGCTCTGGCCAGTCTTGGCCATAAGCAAATGATGATGTGAAAAATAAAAGAATAGCGACTTTCTTCATAATGAACTCCTTGGATTAAAATTCAGCAGAAAATTACACAAAATTCACCCAGCAATGTTTTGATTGATGATGATTTGTTAATTCTCAATTTCTAGATCGCTCGATAAATCTTCCAGGCCGCTTATCAGTTATTTTGTTATTATTAAGAACAGCAACACCGCCAACGAAAACATGCAATATACCTGTTGAAAAGTGGTGGGGATCATTATAGGTTGCTTTATCCTGAATCGTTTCAAAATCAAACACTGTCATATCAGCGATTGCACCTTTTCTAATTAATCCCCGATCACTTTGACCAATCCACAATGCTGGTAAAAGTGTCATCTTATGTATAGCCTCTTCTAAAGTGAGCACTTCTTTATCACGCACATACTTAGAAAGTATGCGTGGAAACGAACCGTAACTTCGTGGATGGGGAAATCCCATACCCAACTCAACAAGGTCTCCATCAGTCTCAAACATTGATGTCGGATGACTAATTATTCGGATTACATCATCCTCCGCCATTCCTTCAAAAATACCTATAAATCCGCCGCTAAGCTGTAATTCAATTATAGCATCAACAGCTTCAACTATAGTATTTGGACGACCAAGCACTGTAAGAAAATCTGCTAAAGTCCTTCCCTGCATTTTTGGGTGTGAATTAACACTTCTAAACTTAATGCTCTCTGGACCTGATCCAGTCTGCTGTAAAAAAATTGTACTCATTTCAGAAACTAACCGTCGACGAGTTACTGGATCATTAATACGATTCTGAAATTCATCTGGGCCACCAGCAAGGGCCCATCCCGGAAACAAAATATCGGAGTAAGTACTGAATGCAGTATACGGATAGACATCATGTGCTACCTCTTGACCTACAGCATCCGCTGAATCCAATATCGCTAATGTCTTCTTTGTAAGCCCCCAATGAGCGGCTCCAGTCACCTTATGGTGATTAATCTGAATTGGGATACCTGCTCGCTTACCAATTTCAAGGGTCTCACGAATCGAATCAAGCACGCGAGCACCCTCATCTCGCATATGCGTAACATAGATTCCACCATATGACGCTGCAATTTCAGCCAAAGTAACAATCTCATCAGTATTTGCAAAGACTGCGGGCACATATTCTAGCCCAGTAGAAAACCCAAGGGCACCTTGCTGCATGGAAGAATCAACCAATGCAGACATCCATGCCAACTCCTCATTAGTAGGTGGGCGATTCTCAAGTCCCATGACCCGCTTTCTTATCCAAGTATGTCCTGCAAACAATCCTACATTAGGGGCCATACTGACACGACCCATATAATCATCCAAAGGAAATGGTTGATCCTGACTGTGAAGAGATGCAAGAATCGTAGTGATACCCTGTCGGATAAAGTTCTCTGCATTTGGGTATTCTTCTAGCTTCACCAAATGTGCATGATTATCCCAAAAACCTGGAGCAACTACAAGCCCGGTAACATCCAAAACACGACTTGCTCGAGAGATAGGAATATCCGCCCTGACTGCAATTATCCGATCTCCACGTATAGCAACATCAGCCACATAGCGTATAGCTCCTGTACCATCGACAACAGTCCCCCCCTTAAGAATTAAGTCGTAATCTACGGTCCCCTTACAGCTTACGCCTAAGATCAATATATTGATAAACGTAAATATAAAGTAAACTAACCGAAAATATTCAAAAGACCAGCCAAACCTCACTTTGTACTCTCAGGAATAAGGCGGAGAGCAGTCAGTCCTCTATTTGGCCCTAAAGAAACGAACACCCTAAAACAAGTATCTCCATACCATGCCCAATATTGAAGTGAAACATCATCTCCTACTAATTTTCTGTCCAATAACTCCATTCGGTCCGGTGCATCAAGGTCCTTTAGCTGAGCAGTGAGTGATCTACGCATTCGAGGAAAAACAGTTTGGCGAACAAATGCAAAATCCTCAATGGTAAGGTCCCCTTTTGATATTTTAATCAATTTGTCTCGAATGTATTGAGTCGCTACTGGGTCAGGATCCGTTATTGGAGTCGATGGAGGAGGTTCTGGCGCAAGAGATGGCTTCAACAAAGCTCCAATTCTCCTTGGTAGCCCATATACAGAAATGCTGCGAGCGTTCGTTAATAAGATCACTACAAGATTATCACCAGTAAACCGATAGAACTGGGAAGTAAACCCTTGCCATGAACCTCCATGCTGATGAACGATCTGACCACCAACCTCGTCAATAAACCATCCGAAACCGTATGGATAGCTTTGACCACTGTTCAATTTCATCGGTTTTAAGATCAGATCCCAACTTTTTTCACTCAGAATGCGACGATTCGCAACAACACCGTTCCAAGCGATCATATCCTCTAAGTTTAAGAGCATTGAGCCATCGGCTGTAGTGTTCGTCATAGGAGCAACGTAACCCGCGTGTTGCCAGCCCTTATTAGTTGGCAGGTATCCCCGTGCTCTATGAGGTACAATATCACTTTCAGTATTAATCCGGATTGTTGACATTCCCGCTGGGTTAAAAATTCGTTTTCGCAGAAAATCCCAGTAGGGCATTCCAGTTATGCGGCTCATCACTACACCAAGCATGACGTACCCTGTATTTGAATAGTTCCATCGTTTTCCAGCTGCAAACTCAAGCTCTAGTTCTGATGCCATCTTCACCAAATCTTCCTCTGTGTAATTCTTTGAGTAATCAAATTGTTCGCTTGTATAATCTGGGATGCCAGAGGAATGTGTTAAAAGATGACGAATTGTTATAGGCCGCCATGCTATTGGAGCTTCCGAAATGTATTTAGTTACAGAACCATCCAAATCAATGAGACCATCTTCAACTAGTGCCATGATTCCAGCTGAAGTGAATTGTTTGCCTAGCGACCCAGTTTGGAACATAGACTTAATTGTGACAGGCGCATTCGTCTCGAGGTTTGCGACACCAAATCCCTTTGCGAGAAGAACCTCCCCTTCCTTAATTACAGCAAAAGCAACACCTGGAATTTTTCCACTGTTCATCGTATCTCGTACAAGATCTTCAATATTTGAAACAACAGCAGCTGGCTCTTTGGCACGTTGCATAGACCAAGGTATAGGCAGAGGTTTTTGCTTAGGCCAAACTTCATCAAGTGTCTCACCTTTATAGAGAACTCCGTTTTTCATGACATATGCTATGGCCTGAGTTGCTGCAATATCATTCAGAGGATTTCGATCAAGAATAACAAGGTCAGCAAGCTTGCCTGGCTCTACACTTCCGAGGTCCTTTTCGTACCCTATCGCTTCTGCACCAAATACAGTTGCAACCCTTAAAACATCATGATTGCTCATACCGCCGCGTGCTAACAATTCCATCTCCCAATGGTTGGATAACCCTTGTATCTCGCCATGTCCACCCAATGCCACACGTCCACCAGCTTTTAGGATCTCATTGGCACCAGCAGCAACCTCAAGATCGTTGTAATCTTCATCAGGAAACCACAACAATCTAGATGAAGTCTTTGAGTATAACTTACCATCAGGATACCAGCGATTTAGCTTAGCGTTTTCATGTGGTCTTTCTTCCGCTAATAATCGATAAATCGGTAAGGCAGCGCCAAAAGCAACCACCAAAGTGGGAGTATAGGTAATTCCCGTGCGAGCTACAAATTGAATGAGATCATCATAAATCGGAGCAACTGGAAAAGCATGTTCAATTCCACTAAATCCATCAATGCCATAGGTAATATTAGCTTTAGTGTCAGCTCCCCCTTCAGTAGTTGGCATCATCCTTAACTCTCTTGAAGCTTTTATAAATGCTAGACGCTCAGATCTCGGACCGGCAAGGTACCACTTGAGTAAATGAGTCTTGTACTTTTCTCTATACGGTTCAACCACACCTTTTGCTACAGTAGGTGAAGAAAAGCTCGCGCTTGAGAATAAACCTGGCCCGGTAGAAAATATTCGAGGCGCAGGCACACCATCGATCTCAATCATGTCTGAAAAACCAAATATATCCGCACTGGATTGAGGATTTCTAAGTGAAGTAAAACCGTACGCTAAATTAGCAAAAGAAACCGTCGACGCCGGCTCTGGTAGTTCATTATTGATCATAAAATGTGAATGAATATCTATAAATCCAGGAACAATAAATTTATCGCTCATATCAAATTCTACGGCTTTCCTTGGAATCTTAACCGAACCGGTTTTTCCAACACGTAAAATCCTGTTTCCTTTTATTACTACGTCAGCCTTATCAATAATCTCGTACCCATTCATAGTAATAACCTTTGCATTACGTAGAGCTACAATTCCATCTGTAGCTGACCCAGGAACAGCAACATTCAATTGTTGAATCTTTGGTGATTCACTTGGACTATCAACGCTTATTATCTGGAGCTCGACACCAGAGGTAGCCATTATATATTCGCCGTCTCCAGACCACACTACGTGATTAGGGCTATCACTATTAACTTTAATGGTTAGTGGAGAAGCCAGCTTAATATCGTTTGAGTTATTTTGAGAAATTTGATATAATTCTATCACTGAACGATTGATAGCTAATACATGAGTTCCTTTGGAGTTCAATCTCAATTCCGTAGGACCACTATTTGAAACTAATTTAGCCTCAGTTCGAGTTTCTCTTCCATCAAGAGTAATGGAAGTCAGCGTATTTCCTGATAAATATACTCTTTGAGAAGATGGGCCGAAGTGTGGCCTTCTACGTCCCTCAGATTTTGTAATGAAACGAATATCACCACTTTCAGATGAAATCAACATTAGTTCTGAATTATTAGGAACAACCCCATTCTTCAAATTGGGAGAAGCCAAAGTAGATTTCAAAGGAGCCCGAAGTGCTACGATCGAAGCCCCATCAGGCGACCACGCAGGATCGAGCCACAAAGCTGCTTTTTTTGATAGTCTTATCGGCTTTCCATTACCATCAGATCGAGCCTTCCAGAGATGACCTCCAGATTCATCCCAGGTGATAAAGCTTATCCAATTTCCATCAGAGGACCAAGCTGGCATAAATTCCCTTGGACGCTCAGCAGCAGTTAAACGTCTAATTTTCTCACCTTTCACATCTTTTATCCAGATTCGACCCAGAGAAGAAAATGCAACCCTACCATCATTTGAAATAGCCAATTGCTGCACGCGGCGCGACTCTACTGCCCCCTGTTCTATTCTTCTAGGAAAATCAAGACGTGAGTTTACCTTAAGCGATACCTTAGCTTCAAAAGGAACAACAACGTCACCACCATCCTCTAAATTGATTCTATGAATTTTACCATCCCAAGTAGCAAAAAGTTCTCGACTATCAGATGTGATACCAAAATTAGGTAATACATCACGCGTAGCTTTACTTTCTAGCTGATTTCGTTGAATAGGATATGCAAGCCAACGTTCTTCACCGCTTTCTAATTCTTTAATCTTCAATCCAGTTCTACCATCTCTAACGGCACCGTATATTATGTTTTTACCATCAGGAGTAAATGCAGGCTTCATCGTGATTTGATTTTCTAAGACTAAGGGTTCAGTCCGATTATTTTCTAATGACATCTTAAACACTTGACTACTTGCCCCTTTCCTACTATTGTAAGGACGAGGCGTTAGAGAGGTATAGTACAATGTAGATCCGTTTGGATGCAACACAGGACCATAAGGTCCTGGCGCTGGAGAAGAAACGAGCGGCTGTGAAGATCCATTCTGATTTTCAACTATTAAAGTGCTTTCACCAGATTTAATATCAAACCTCCAAATTTCTGCGAACGAACTAAACCCTTCGTACGAGATTATAGTCACAAATATTGCTGAACCATCAGAGGACCAAGCTGGTGAGAGCATTGCAGAAGTAGTCCGATTAGAGATCTTCCTTGGATTTAAACCATTGAATTTTGAAATCCAAATATTATCGGACCCACTCTCATCACTGATATAAACGATAAGTTTTCCATTAGGTGAAAAGCGAGGCTGAGATTGAAACGCATTTCCCTTTAATATTGGACGAGCAAGGCCACCCTTTATTGGTAAGGTATATATATCTCCAATTAGTTCGAATGCTAAAAACTTGCCGTTTGGAGCCACATCAAGAGAGACCCATGTGCCTTCAGTAGTAGAAAAAGAAATTTGTTTTTGCTGAGAGGCTAATGGTGCACTCACAATTACAAACACAAATAAGGTGTAAATAAATAAAGTTATTCGTTGAAAATACGAATCCCATTTTGATAAGACAGCCAAAAACTCAATTCCTCCTCTTGCAAGTATATTCTTCATTTCATTCTTCTTTATATCACCCAGAGGCGTTTTATTTAGTTACACTTACCTTTAGTCCATTCCGTAACACCTGCATTTTCTGCAAAACAATAATTTGAATAAGTCTTTTTATCACAACCACAAACTGGGTCATAGATTTCAATACATGGTTCATTACTTATTTTTGATTCATCAATGCAGTTTTTCTTATCTTCATCCTCACAAGAAAAAACAAATAATACAATTAATATTACCCAGAGGCGTTTCATTGTTCCAATGCTTCGAATGTGAGATTCAAAATAGGATAGTCATTCCAGGTTTTGTAATCATAATGCCACCACTCAGCCTCATATACGGTGTATCCCTCCGCTTCCATACTCCGCCGTAGCAATTCCCTGTGCCATCGCTGTTGAGAGGTCCCGCCGATGTAATCCGGGAATGAACGATCAGTCATTTCATCGTAGCCACCCACCATTTCTACTACCGCCCCCGTTTCTAGATCATAAAGAGTTAAATCCACGGCACATCCCCGGTTATGTCGGGAACCGTTCTCTGGATTGGCGACAAATATTTTTTTATCATCCGGTGTGGCATCCCAAAACATTTTTGTCACATACCAGGGTCGGTAAGAATCGTGGACAAGCAATCCGTAGCCAAAGGACTTTAGTTTTTTGTTCACCCGCACCAAAGCCTCTGCCGCCGGTCGCTGCATGTAAGCATGTGCAGAGCGGTAAAAGACAGCACTCATAAAATTATTTGTGGTGGCATATCGAATGTCATATTTGATGGTAGAATCGAGTGTTCTCAGCTCCACAAGATCCGGATTGTTTTTTTTCTGTTCAGAAGGAGGGGATGCAGAAAGAGCCCTCTTCCGTAATACATCCACTGGCTCCAGCGGATCGATTCGGAATGTTTTTCCATGATCCACCCCAACATCTCTTCTGAAAAAAATGGGTCCGTTCTCGATTTGAACTTGAGTGGCAATACCATTTCTATCTCGTTTGAACCGCATTTTTTCACCATGGTACATCCCACCTTTAACAGGAAATGCGAACACATCTTTTTCCATTTCTGTCAGAATGTCTTTTTCCATCCATTCGATGAGGGCAGTCAGCTTCCCATATGCTTCATAGATATAAAGGATGTTGTGATTCCATCCGTATTCACCGATTAAGCCCTGCCATGCGTTGGGTATTGGTATTGGTTTTAAATATTTCTCACGATTGTAAACAGTACCACCCATAGTAACGGAACGACCGTCTTCATCGTAGTCTATAGGGGTGCCATAGCTAATTCGACTATCTGTCACCAGTCTGCCATTAAGTTGCCTTATCCTGGTTTGGTATCTGTCGTTTTCCATATACAGGGTGCCGTATTTGTTAATTAACTTCAGGCGTTTTCCGTTATCTGAAACAAAATGTCCAGCCAGTAGCGATACCGTTTTTTCATTCACAGAATTGGTTTCTTCATAATTGGGCAGCGGTTTACCATTTTCAACGGCCAGAAGACAGTCAAGCGCATAGGTGGCCACCCGCCTTGTAATGGTATTTGTCACATCCACGGAAGAAGTGACAGCTACCCCCAGTTTCACTTCCGGTAATGCATAGAGCTGGGTAGAAAATCCATAAACGGCACCACCGTGACCCACGCGCTTGTACCCCCCCTGCTCTGAAAGGGAAAAGCCGATGCCGAATCCCACGTTATGTCTCTGATCTTTCCCCTCATTGAACTGACTGGTGAGCATCAGCTGGAGTGTCTCTTTTTTGATCACCGGTCCATTGGGTCCCTTACCATCGTTGAATAGCACTTTCATGAATTGGCCCAAATCTACAATGGGTGCATACATGCTTCCAGCGGGAGACATACCAAGTTCAAAGGTGGGTGCATCGAAGACCCTACCATCATAGGACCACATGGTTGCGTCCGCGAGACGATCAGTAATATCCGGCAATGGTTCAAAAGCGCTGTGAGTAAGTCCCATGGGCAGAAGGACATTTTTTCTCAAATAGCTGGCGAAAGGCTCACCTTTCAATTTTTCCAGAACATAGCCCACGGTAGCAATAGCACCATTTGAATATTTTATTTTGCTTTCGGGTGCATAGATCACATCAGAATCGATAATACTTTTTACGGTTGCTTCAAGGGTGGGCTCATCATCATCAAAATAGTTTCCTACCAGGGGTTCCCTCAGGAGCCCGGACCGGTGAGACATGAGTTGACGAAGGGTAATTTTTCTTTTGAAACGGCTTCGGGGTCGGAACTCAGGAAGATAGTCCGTAATGGGGGCATCCAGATCCACCTCTCCTTTCTCAACTAATTGCATAATTCCTATATCTGTGAAAAGCTTTGAGACCGAACCAACCCTATATACTGTATTGGCATCTGCTTTTGTTGATTTCTTTAAATCTTCAACCCCGAAGCCGCGGGCCCAAAGAATTTCCATATCCTCCACCAATACAATGGAAACAGCATTGAGTGCTTTATCCCCCATTTCGTAATGGATCGCATCCGAAACCTTTGAAGCAACTTCTCTATATTCCCCAGATGCCCGGATATGGCCCGAACGATTTTCACAGGCCGAAAAAAAGCCCAGAAGCAGAATTATCTGAATTGTTTTATGGAATTGATTAGTTCTTAATTTCATATTCATTTTAATTGATTATCAATCATTGTTAAAATTATACCAATAAGCGAAACAGTAAGCGCCAATGCTATTGAATATAATATATTTGAATCAAGTCTTGTTAAAGTTGATGACGACTCCAAATTAATAAATAATGCCATATACATTACTCCTGAAGAAAACGACCACCCCAATAATAAAACCTTTCGTTGATTTTCTTTATATACAAAAACGCCAAGAAGCAAAATAATAACTATCAAATAATCAACAATCCAAAGAGGTGCATATTGCCAATCACCCCAGTTTAATAATGCTTCTACTACAGCCAGCACAATGGAGTATACTGTAGCAATTATTAAGTTAATTCTTTTAATCATATCTTATTATTTGAGCCAGAGGCGTTTCATTTAATCACTAGTAGCATAAATAGATAATTGTTTCTTGTTATTTATTATTTCTACATCTAAATGGTATGTGAAATAACCAACCCCAAGCAGTGTTTCTCCAACATAAT
>JABGZQ010000061.1 GCA_018674655.1 Fidelibacterota bacterium
GTTTTATCGCGCATCTTGCCCTATAAGTCAAACCGTTTGGCTAACATCATTGTAGCATTGATTATGACTCTCGTTCAGGCCGCAACACTCTTTACTGATGATAACACACTGCATTACATATTTTTTAGCATTATAGAAGTCGGCACTACTTCATTCATTCTATATACTGCGTGGAAATGGGATGAATCAGAGTGAATAATTTGATTATCAATAATCAACCCACATTCATGGGGTTTTTTGTTTGTGGAATGATGGGTAGATAAAAGTTTTAATTAGGTCTCCCCTCTTTTTCCCCAGCCCATTTTTCTTCTGAGTGTTTGGAAGTAATTCGAATCTTCAAAATCAATCATTCGAATTTCAAATGGAGCTCTTTGAATATATATTTTATCTTTGGGTTTAAGATATTCACTCACCTGGCCATCCACAGCAAATGCTATTTTTTCAACTTCCTCATCCGGGAAACTCAGCTCTAAACTACGGTCATCGGGCAATACGATTGGCCGTAAAGACAATGTATGTGGACTAATGGGTGAAACGACGATTGCTTTTAACTTTGGCATAACAATAGGACCGCCAACTGACAATGAATAAGCAGTGGATCCCGTGGGAGTAGCAATGATAAGTCCATCTGCTTTATAATCAGATACAAAATGATCGTTAGATAATAAACGCATGGTTATAATTCGCTGAGAGCGGCCACGGTCAATTACAAAATCATTAAGTGCATAAAACACGGTTGGTCCATTCCCATTAATAATTTCAGCTTTCAACACCATACGACGTTGAAGACTATACTGGCCAGAAATGACCATTTTTAGTCTGTCAAACATTTTGTTCACAGTCACTTCTGCCATAAAACCCAGTTTACCTAAATGTATGCCCAAAATCGGTGTTTTCCGATGTGCAACGGCTCGAGCTGCGGATAGCATGGTGCCATCCCCGCCCAAGGCGAGTAAAAAATCAGTTTGGTAAAAATCTTCAGCTGAATCAATGGTTTGATACTCATAATCAAACCCATCTGGTAATTGGTCTAGGATTCGAGTTGTTAAAAACGGTTTCAAGTTATTTTCGGCAGCCCAGATCATAATGGGGTCCAGTAGTTCCCAAAATCGAGGTTTATCTGTATTCCCCCATATACCAAACGATTTAGGTTTTCGTACTTTGCTAGACATTAGCTTTCAAAATCCTTCGTCGATATGTTGCCTTCTGTATCTTTCATCAATACTTGTATACGCTGTTCGGCTGAATCAAGGTGGCTTCGTAATGTTTCTGTTAGTTTAACCCCTTCTTCAAATAAGGATAGACTTTTCTCTAATGACTCATTTTCATTCTCCAGATACCCAACTATTTCTTCCAATCGCTTTAATGCGGCTTCAAAATCTATTTTTTTCTGTTTAGTCATTATACAATTTACTCATTCACTATTTGGAAGCGTTTTCTTTTTTTCAGCTGCGATGCTCCCGGACCCTGTCTTCAATACAAATGGAGCACCGACATTCAAATCATCTGCCTGACGGACGATGGACCCATCCTCCGAGAAAGCAATACTGTATCCCCGATGGAGAATGTCCAAAGGATTTAGGACCGTTAACTCTTTTTCGAATCCTTTAAGCTTTGTATGTTTCATCGACAGAAATTGGTGCATAGAATAATCTAATTGATGCATGATGATATCCAATCGCTCACGGCTCCGCATAATCAGTGTTCGTGGATGCTGCAAAGATTGGCGGTCAATTAAATGATCCAATTTTTGCCATAATTGGTTCAATTGGTTTTCAATTATAAGGTGCAGTTTGTTTTTTTGATTTTGGATCATTTGGGCAAGTTCTGAAATACTGATTGATGCTAATTCCGCCGCTGCAGATGGTGTAGGTGCTCTTAGATCTGCTACCAAATCACTGATGGTTACGTCCGTTTCATGACCCACAGCAGACACAATCGGAATGGAACAATCCCCAATTGCTCGAACCAAAGCTTCTTCATTAAACGCCCATAAATCTTCTAATGAACCGCCACCTCTCCCAATAATAATTAAATCAATGTTTCCCATTGATTCTAAGTCAAGGATTCCGGCGATAATATCACTCGCCGCCCCATCGCCTTGGACCAATGCCGGACGAAGAACAATCTCTACTTGAGGTGCTCTTCGTTTTAAAATATTATGCATATCCCTAAGTGCCGCACCTGTTGGCGAAGTAACAATTCCAATTTTTTGTGGGTATGCGGGTATAGGGAGTTTCTTTTCTTTATCAAAGAGTCCTTCTGCCATTAATTGTTTTTTTAATGCTTCAAAGGCCAGATAAAGTGTGCCAATCCCGGCAGGCTCCATCAATTGAACCATGAGTTGATACTGTCCGCGCGGTTCATAGACTGTTATTTTGCCTTGAATCATTATTTCCATACCATCCTCGGGTTTAAAATGGATGGACTGATTAAACCCACGGAACATGACACACCGTAGTTCAGCACCTGCATCTTTTACCGTAAAATACATATGACCAGAAGAATGGTGTTTAAAGTTGGAGATTTCTCCCCGAACCCATACGCGGGAGAATTGAGATTCGATCTGCCCTTTTATTTGGGCTGTTATTTCAGATACTGTGAGAGTGGTACGATTACCACTCATGGTAGGTCAGGCGATCCGGCCTGTTCCCAGCAATACTGCCATAAGGATGCCAGACGGATAACGGCCCTACCTAAACGATCTTTTAATAAATCTTCTGTTTCACTGTATAGGACATCCAAATATTGTTTTTCGAAACTGAGAATTTTATATGTGTTGAGTTCTTTTGCCTGCTTTTTTGTCAACAAGCTTCTGGCCTTTGTATCTGCATCCAATAGTTGGTGATGCACTTTAAAAGATTCTTTTACAATTTTCATTGCATAAGTCCAAGGATCCTCTACTTTTTCTATCTTTCCTATCGGTTTAATTCTTTGAATATATTCATTGACCAAGCGTTCTTCCCATCGAAAATGGATACCATCATTCCCGGTGAATTGGCCATTATAATTGATGGCTGTATGAAGTGGCATATGAAGGTCGGATATATAGTGACCCAAAACACCCATATTATAAACCGCATCTTCAAATCGGTTATTTTTCATTAATTCGATAATGCGATCGCATGTTTCCTGAATGGCCCAAGGTGCAATCCCATATTTTTTTATTTTATCCTTTCCATATTTGGATAAAAGTTTTTCATAGTCTTTGGGAATTTTAGTGAATGGAAAATCATCATAATAATCTGCATCAATAAAATGACGATGAAATTCTTCTTTATCAATAGCCTTGTTATAATCTGGGGCTGCCGCATACCATTTGAGTGGTTCAGAATTACGCTTAAGGAATTGACCAAAAGGACCGCTCAGCTGGCGGGAAGCGCTATAATTAATTCGACGATGTCCATCATATCCCCATGCCCCGACAAAACTTGTCAGGACAAGGGATATAATTAAAAGCCATTTAAAATCGGCCCGTTTCATTTTAAACGAGTCTTATACTTTTTTCTTTTTATGACGATTAGCGCGCAAGCGTTTTTTCCGCTTGTGAGTATTCATTTTGCGCCGTTTACGTTTTTTACCGCAGGGCATATTACCTCTTTATTTTGTCAGATTTTCATTTACATGTGAACGCATATATTTTGCCGGTTTAAAAGTCGGCACATGGCGTTCCGGAAGAAAAATGGTTTCACCCGTTCCAGGATTTCTCGCTTTTTTTGGCATGCGATGTTTTACGCCAAAAGTACCAAATCCTCTTAATTCTACACGATCGTTTTTTCCCAGAGAATCAATGATTGTAGCCATGACACCATTCATCACGGCTTCAGTTTCCACTTTAGTCAGTCCTGTGGCATTGGAAACAATATCAACAATATCTTGTTTGGTCATTATAATTACTCCATTCGCCAGCGATATGCTGGTAATTCATCAAACCAGCTGCTGACCGTTTGCCCCAAATTCCCAGATAACCAATCCAGCAGTGAGGGGCGTTTCTTCTGTGGATGAATTGTTTTTGGTTTTCCTGAAATATGGCCCATTACTCCAGCGATATCGATGGCATCATCAAATGTACCGATTAGATCTATAAGGCCTAAAGTTTTAGATTGTAACCCTGTATAAACTCGGCCGTCTGCCAGAGGAATAATATCATCTTTTTGCATGGATCTGCCATCGGATACCGCAGCCACAAATTGGTCATACATATCCATCACCATATCATTTAAATGCGTTCGATCTGCAGGAGTAACCTCCCTTGAATAAGACCCCACATCTTTTAATTCTCCACTTTTTACTGTTTCAAATTCAATGCCAACTTTGTCCAATAATTCTGTCATAACCGGGTAGTTCATGATGACGCCAATACTGCCAACAATTGTGCCTTTATTGGCCATAATTGTATCTCCCGCAACTGCGATATAATAGCCGCCGGATGCGGCAACGGTTCCCATGCTAGAAACTACTGGTTTATCTTCTCGAACCCGTTTGATTTTTTCGTAAATCTCCTGGGTCGGAGCTACCAACCCGCCGGGGGAATCAATTCGAACAACAATGGCCGAAACATCAGTTCTTTTCCTATACTTCTCCAATTGTTTTACAATGGCTTCAGCAGAAATAATCGGACCGGTAATATACACAATACCTACTTTTTCCCCGGATCCTTCCTTAGAAAACCCGACGGATGAGGCACCCATCTTAAATGCGATGACCAAAGTAAAAAAACTACCCAATCCCCACCAAAGCCATCTCTGGTTTGATATAGGTCTTTTTATCCCTGCTTGATCCATAATGTCAACTTTTGTCCTGGGAAAATATGTTGTCCATATTTAATGCCATTCCATTTTCTAATGTTAGATGCTTGTGTACCATAATCTTCAGCAATATGGCCCAATGTATCCCCTTTCCTCACCTTGTATGTAACCTTGTTAAATCCGGGCATTTTCGAAATAGGAATTGAGGCCATGTTTACACCGGGAATTGGAATAGTCAATTTTTGACCAATTCGAATCATACTTCGATTTCGTACTTTATTCACTGCAGCTAAATCATGAACAGAAATTCTATATTTTTTAGCAATGGTCCACAGACTTTCCCCATTTCGGACTTTATGCGTTACAAATTGAGGAGCGAATCTTTCATTCTCAGGTAGTGCATTATAATTAGCCATAAAAATATCTTTTTTCCCCTTGGGGATTTTTAAGGCATACCCTTTGGTTGGTGTAGCCGATTGCCTCAATTCGGAATTCAAATTCCGTAAATTTTTATATGTTGTTTCTGCGGAACGAGCCAACACAGTTAAATCGGCACTTTTTTCAATCGAAACTATATCATAGTCATATGAAGGATTTTTCTTTTCTTTATTATAGAATCCATATTTTTCCCGATTTTCAGCAATAATAGTCGCTGCTAAAAAATAGGGTACATAGTTTCGAGTTTCTCTTGGGAGTGAATGAAGCTGCCAAAAATCAGATGTTTGGTGAATTCGCGTGGCCCGTCTCACTCTACCTTCTCCAGCATTATAGGCTGATAACGCTAAATACCAATTATCAAATTCATCATATAAATCGGTTAAATATGCACACGCAGCACGGGTAGCTTTTTCCGGATCCCGCCTTTCATCTACATACCAATTTCTTTCGAGCCCATATAGCTTTCCAGTAGAATAAATAAATTGCCACATACCGTTTGCGGCAGCTTTGGAATATGCTTTGGGATTTAATCCTGATTCAATCATGGCAAGATAGACCAACTCAGGCGGTAAATTGCATTCACTGATTATTTGATTTATCATTGGGCCATAAATTTCCAAACGATCCAACCAAATTTCAAATTGTCGTCTACCCTTCGTTTGGAAATATTTAATAACTTGATCTACTTTTTTATTTCGAACCAGGGGAATGTGGCCATCCCGATCATCCACGACGGTAAATTTTGTGGCACCCATTTCCACTTCTAGTGGTTCAGTGATAGATGTTATATCCATCCGAAGATGCTCAGCGGTTATAACACCATCTATTTTATCCAATGTGGTAAAACTATGTGTATATAGATTGATTAAGCCATCTTCAAACCGATCAAATTCCTCTCGGTCTTCGTCATTCATATCCCCATATTGATCCGCTTCAGTCAATAAATCAAAAATGCTATTTAAGTTATAAACCACCTCCAGAGAGTCGGCCATCACATCTGCGATAAGTGCATCAGATAATAATACTTTCACATCCCGTAAAAGTTGAGGTAAACGGTTTTGATTCGTTTCAATACCATTTCCGTTTTCGAAAGATTCACTCGCCGACCTGATAGATTTATTTTCCTGAGAAAACCCAAGTGTCAAGCTGACCGATAATAAAATGATGATTCTTGTAAATGTCTTTTTCATGAATATTTAGGGCTAATTTTGCTGGCGAAATTAGTCGACGAGGTCCGCCTCAGTCAAGCCTTTTCCCATCAATCTTATGTTATTATTTAAAATTGGAGCCTCAAATAACAACAAACAAAATCCTGTCGCTCCTTTCTCTCTAACTTGGTGTATCATTTCGGTGTTTCCTTTTGAGTGGACATACGATACAATGATTCTTATTACACGAATAAGTTCTTTTTCAAAAAAGCTTGTATCCGAAATATAGATGAATTTCGATGGTATTTGAACGGGTTCCAGATAAGGCATATTATTCTGCATTTTTCCACTGATTTTTCAAAGCTACCACTTCTTGTCGTACATCAGCCACAAATTGTTGCCGATCTTCAAAATGAATATTTTCAGTCCTAATTGGTTTACCAATTCTTAATTCTAACTCTTGGGGATTTAATAATAATCCGTTTTTTCCAAGAACATCTCGTGTGCCACATAAAGCAATTGGTACCACGGGTATACCCAATTGAATTGCCATTACCAGTCCGCCTTTTTTAAAGGGTTTAATATCTCCATTTAATGATCGTGTTCCTTCTGGGAAAATCAAAATTGAGCGTGGGTTTTTTGTCATAGATGCTTTAGCGTTTTCAAGAGATTTCAGGGCTTTCGAATGATTACGTCTATCGACAAATATATGCCCGCCAGCGGTCATCACCCATCCTAATATGGGTATCTTTTTTAATTCGATTTTGGCTATAGATACTAAATGGTATTTTAATGCACCAAACGCAAGTGGTATATCCATTGCTGATTCGTGGTTTGCTGCAAAAATGTACTGACCATTTGGGTCTAATTTTTCAAGGCCAATTGTTCGATAGAGAATTCCTCCGATAAATAGTACAATCTTGGACCAGGTTTGTGCAACCCAACTAACCATTTTACCTCTCCGTTCGAACACTGATCCAATTAACCCTATACAACCAAAAATAATTGTCAAAATAACGACATTTAGAACAAACCAAACCGTACGCAACTTAATCAAGAGCCGGTGCATTCATATATGGTTGAAGTGATTTGGGAATGGAAATAGATCCATCCTCGTTTTGATACGTTTCCAATAAGGCAACCAGTAGGCGCGGGGTCGCCACGCCACTGCCATTAAGTGTATGAACAAAATCTACTTTTTTATCCGAGGTTTTTCGATAACGAATATTGCCACGGCGAGCTTGAAAATCTTCAAAATTACTACAGGAAGATACCTCCAGCCACTTCTGTTCACCCGGTGCCCATAATTCAATATCATAACATTTAGCTGCAGAAAAACTTAAATCGCCGGAACATAATTCTATAACGCGATATCTCAACCCCAGAGATTGCAGAACCGTTTCAGCATGGGTAACCAATGTTTCTAATTCTGAATATGAATTTTCCGGTGTCACAAATTTCACCAATTCAACCTTATTGAATTGATGAAGCCGCAAAAAGCCACGGGTATCCTTCCCATATGATCCTGCTTCTCGGCGAAAACAAGCCGAATATGCCGTATAATTAATCGGCAATTTATCTGCCGTCATAATTTCATCCCTGTGGATGTTTGTCACTGGAACTTCTGCAGTTGGAATCAACCATAAATCATCTTTTTCTGAGGGATACATATCTTCAGCAAATTTAGGTAATTGTCCCGTGGTTATGGCAGATTCTGGTCGAACAACAAAGGGGGGGAATATTTCCGTATAACCATGCTGTTCAGTATGAATATCTAACATGAAATTAATGAGGGCACGTTCCAGCTTTGCCCCTTTGCCAGTGTACAGTGGGAATCCAGAACCTGAGATTTTCGCACCCCTTTCAAAATCAAAAAGTCCAAGGGCCTCTCCCAACTCTAAATGATTTTTTAGTTTGAAATCGGTTTGACGTTCTTCTCCCCATTCTCGAACCAAAGGATTATCTTTTTCATCAGTTCCTATAGGAACTGATTCATGAGGCAGATTAGGGAGACTTAATAAATGGCGATCCAATTCAAGTTTGGATGCTTGTGTTTTTTCTTCTAATTCTTTTATCTGCTGAGAAACTTTTCGCATTGATTGAATGGCATCATTCGAATCAATTCCTTTTCGTTTTGCTTGAGCAATTTCATCGGATACCGTATTTCGCAAAGCTCTCAAATCATTCGCTTCACCCAATTGTTTCCTATATAAGGTATCAATTTTAAGTACTTCACTCATATCAACCGTTTCACCCTTCGAAGCCAATTGTTTTTCAACAGCACCTGGGTTATTACGAATGATTTCAATGGGTAACATCTAATTTTCCTCTTTGCACATAGGGAGTAATTTTGAATTAATATCTTTTAAATTGGATAATATTTTATCTTTTTCTGATACCAACTTATCACCGTTTCCCCATGCTATTCCAATATCCGTATCATCCCAATGAATACCATATTCATCTTCCGGGTGATAGATTTCAGTACATTTATATTGAAAAATAGCTGAATCAGATATTACAAAATATCCATGTGCAAATCCGGGAGGAATGTAAAAACGTGTATGATCTTCATCATCCAGAACCGCTGATTCATACTGGCCAAATGTGGGGGAATTCTGTCGAATATCTACGGCAACATCCAATACTTTCCCTTTGCTTACCCAAACCAGTTTACCTTGAGGATATTTTAGCTGATAATGTAATCCGCGGAGCACCCCTTTGGCTGATTTTGCTTGATTCTCCTGTACAAAGGATGTGGGTAATCCGTGAGATAGAAAATCAGTTGTTTTAAAGGATTCGAAAAAGTAACCTCGCTGATCTAAATGAACTTTGGGTTGAATTTTTATTACACCGAAGATTGACGTATTTATGACTTTCATTGATGCAATTTTCGACCAACGTTGTCAAAGGTGAATCCACAAGACTCCAATCCTTGAATGCTTAATATATTTTTTGTATCCAGGATAACTGGAAAACGCATTAAATCTTTTAATTCATTTAAGTCCAACCCTCGGAATTCATTCCATTCGGTGAGGATGATACATCCATCTGCACTTTTAACAGCATCCTGCCAAGAGTCAAAGTACTTAATATTTGGAAAGTGGTTTTTAAAATTGTCCATTGCAATGGGATCATAGGCATGGACACTTGCACCTAATTCAACTAGTTTAGATACAATTACTCTGGAAGCAGCTTCTCGCACATCATCTGTTTGGGGTTTAAATGCCAATCCTAAAACTGCTATGGTTTTACCATTAACAGAGTCACCCATTAGGCGGGATAATTTTTCAACCATTCTAACTTTTTGAGATTCATTCGTTTTAATCGCTGCTTCAATTGTACGCAATGGACTTCCATACTTCTGTCCAGTTGCCGCTAAGGCATGGGTGTCTTTTGGAAAACAAGATCCACCATATCCCGGACCCGGATGTAAAAATTTCGAACTAATTCTTCCATCAAGACCCATGGCTCTTGCCACTTCATGTACATCGGCACCTACGGATTCGCAGAGATTCGCAATTTCATTTATATAACTAATCTTTAAGGATAAAAAAGCGTTGGCAGCATATTTAATCATTTCCGCCGTTTCCACCGACGTGGAAAGGATTGGTGTTTCATTGATATACAATGGTCGATATACTTCCTCCATTAAATCAATAGCCTTTTGAGTTCTGGTTCCAATCACTACCCGATCTGGGTGTAAAAAGTCTTTTACAGCGGCACCCTCTCTTAGAAATTCCGGATTGGAAACATAATCAAAATCTCCCATAGAATTTACCGAACGAATAATTTCTTCAATTCGCTTTCCTGTTCCAATGGGTACTGTACTTTTGGTGCATACAATCTTGTACCCATTCAAATTCTCACCAATCGTTTTAGCCACAGCTTCAACAACACTCAAATTTGCCTCACCATTGCTTCCTTGAGGTGTACCAACCGTAATAAACACAATATCGGACTTCTGAATGATTTTTGAAATATTCGCCGAAAAATGAAGACGCCCTTTATTTACATTTTTCTTAACAAGCGTTTTAAGACCTGGCTCATAGATTGGAATTTCACCTGCGTTTAGACGTTCAATTTTTTCTTGATCTATATCAACACAGGTAACTTGGTGCCCAAATTCAGAAATACCAGCGCCACCAACAAGACCCACATACCCTGTGCCAATAAATGTAATTTTTTTCATTATCTATCTTTTTCCATTTTCACTTTAGTATAATCCTCTCCTGCGGCGAATGATCCATTCGATACATAACAAGAGAATCATAATAAATATTAGGAATTTACTTTGGTTTAATTTAATGATATTCGCCTTGAATTCTCGTCGAACTTTTGGATGCATGTTGACTAATAAACTATCGCGCACATCCCAGTGGTTAAACTGGCCTTTTGATTCATTGGAGATCATCGTTAGGAACTTTTTATTTAGATAAACTTGGTTCAGTTCAATCTGACTTTCTAAAATCTGAAATGTTCCTGTTTGTATTGGGTCTAAATTAGGATCAAAGTGAATCGAATAGTTATATTCACCCGGACTGGGTGCACGAAATCCTCCCATCCATCGTTGCTCCTCAATATTAAATAAAATATCTCGCGTTAAAATTTCATTATCATTATCGTAAACTGAAATAATGACATTATTATTTTCACTAACTTGTTTCTCGAACGGTTGATTACCAGCTATATGAACCATTTCTCCTTGTTGAAACCTATTTTTATTCAACCTGAAATAGTTCTCATGCTCACCTCCTGTTTTTAATAACCATGATATAGATGTCTTCCAAATAGTTGAAAATGCACCGACTTGAGATAATTTCTGTTCATAATAATATAGGGTATTTAACCCGGGAGATGTCCAGACCATCGATCGAATATTTCTTTGTTGGTGTCGGAGCCACAAAGGCCAATCATCTTCTGTAATCGCTAAAGTATCGGATGAATTACTGCGACCTTTTATATATATGTTATGAATTAATGGAGGAGATTCTGATTCATGAACTAATTTTTCTCCTGAATAATCCCAAAATACAGACTTCTTTTCTACGGTAGTATCCTGAACAGTTATACCAAAAATAGATGTAATACCTTTTAATGAGGCATTTGATTGATTGGGCCCAGAAATTAAAAATACGGCAGCTTGGTTGGATAAAACTTTTTTTCCTAAAATTCGCACAAAATTTGATGATAAGGGCTTAATTGGATAATTATCAAAGATAATGAGTTCATAAGGCGTTTCCCAAAACGTTTTTATGGCGGGGCGAAATAGTGTTTCATTTTTTCGTATAAAATGATCTATTTGGATTCGAGGATTTTGTTTTAACACCCGCTTAAGAACTGCGGTATTTTTATTGGGACTACCTGTTAAAAGGGCCACTTTATATCGGTCTTTTAATACTAAGATATTAAATTGTTGTCGATTATTCTGAATATTAATCTCATCTTCAACTGATGAAATTCGGACTTCATAATTTTGTTTACCAATGTCTTTTGGCCGAAATCTAAAATTTATTTCTTTTTTAGAACCCAATCCTGATAATCGGATATGTTTTGAACCAAGTAACTCCCGGTTAGTATATAAAGAAACGCTTAATCGATCACTGACCTTTCCCATTGATTGAACGGTAACATTCACATTAACGCCATCGCCTTTTAATACCACCGTAGGTACATCAACAGATTGAATGGCAACATCAACCAATTCAATGCCTGTGCCAATACCAACGGTATTGACTGGGACATCTAATTGTTGAAAATCTTTAATTGGATTCTTCCCTTCAGTTATTAAGCCATCAGAAAAAATAACAACACCTGCCAACTCACTTTCAATTTGTTTTATTTTCTCTGAGACCATACCCAGGTTTGTTGTGACACCATTACCATCGATGTTCGGACGTTTAACTTTTTGAATCGTATCTGAAAACTGATATAAATCATAAGAGATATTTTTTTCTGAAAGGTGGTTTACAAATGTTTGTATACCTGATTGAATGGCGTGAATCGATGGTGTTTGATGATATTTTATACTGGCTGAGTTATCAACAAATATGGCCCAATTTAATTTCTTTTCTGATTCGCCTGATAAATTTACAATTGGATTTAATAATAAAATAATGAACGTTAATAATACAACTGATCTTATTATCAGTAGTACTTGATACCATTTTTCATCCGCAATAATTTTATGAAGAAAAAATACCAATCCCGTGCTGATGGCCAATAACACCCATAAAGTTATATCAACTTCATGCAGGAATGAAAATTGCATGGCTTAGGCCAGTTTCATATTAGGAAGAATAGGAAAATCAATTTCACTTTGTTTTCCTTTTTCCAGATATAATTCACCTAAATAGGCTATCATCGCAGCATTATCAGTACAGAGACTCAAATCGGGGTATAGGACTTTTTCCCCAGATAGCCTCCTCTTTGTTCCCTGTCGTAATGATTGATTCGCCGCTACACCACCAGCAATAACACAAGAATGGCAATCAGTTTCTGCTAAAGCCCATTTTAATTTTGTGATTAATACATCAATAATGGCTTGTTGGTAACTAGCAGCCACATCTTTTAAATTGGCATTTTTCTGCTCATCCATATAATATAAAAGTGAGGTTTTTAATCCACTAAAACTGAATTCTAAATTATTTTTTTTCATCATGGCGCGAGGGAATTTAACAGCGTTTGGATTGCCACCTTTTGATAGTTTTTCAATTTCAGGTCCACCTGGATATGCCAACCCCAATATACGTGCTCCCTTATCAAATGCTTCCCCTGCAGCATCATCACGACTCTCACCCATTAATTGATAATTATTAATATTTTTAACATACCATAATTGTGTATGTCCTCCTGAAACGAGAAGACAGACAAATGGAAATTCTAACGTAGGGTCCGCCAGAAAGTTCGCAAAAATATGTGCTTCCAAGTGGTTGACACCAATAATTGGTAATCCCATACCTAACGATAATCCCTTGGCAAAACATACACCAGTGATGAGCGTACCCGATAAGCCTGGTCCCTGAGTGACTGCAATCCCTTCTAACTCCTCTTTTGAAATTCCAGCATCCTTTAAGGTATCTGAAACCATATTATTTAGGTACCTTTCATGCTCTCTTGAGGCAATTTCAGGAATAACGCCACCATATTTTTCATGGATAGCTTGAGATCGAATATGGGATGAGATTATTGAACCACTCCTACAAACCGCTGTTGCAGTCTCATCGCAGGACGTTTCAATCCCCAGAACGATCAACCAACCCTCTTGGTGACTACGAGCTCAATACTTTGTGGGGATAGATCCATCCAATCTATCACATCAATAGGTGTATGAACTTTGACATCATAAAATTGCTGCTGTACATTCCATAAATTGAAATCGATTGTTATAGAAATATCATCCGGTTTGAGATTCGCAATATAATTCATACCACCCACTACAGTAAGAGATACAGTTTGTGGGCTTACGAATACTTGTAAATCTTCCCTCCCATTTAAAATTTTTACGGGAATTTCACTGATGATCCGCTCGCTGATTGATTGAATACTTTGTTGAAAAGTAACATCTTTGGGCGTGTACTCAATTAATTGACCTCGCCCTGCTTCTAACCCTAGGGTAAGGAGAATTCGATTGGTTGCGTCTAAGACTGTGTCCGGTTTGGAATAAACCTTTGTAACATTTTCAACCAGATTCCACGACCCAGCGATTTTTACTTTATTTGGTGAAATCAAGGGAGTACCCACAATTGTATACCCTGGAGCAGGTTGGATTAATATATTTGGATGAACAGGAACCACTTTCTCCATATACTCATCAAGGCTGATATGAATAGAACTGGGATAGATTACCTCAACATAGTTCACTTCGAAATTGGAAGGAATGACCACTTTTTGCGGATACCGTTCAAAATAATCATTCAGAATAAAATCGTATTCTTCTGAAATGCGCTCTAAATCAAGAACAAGCTTAAAATCCGGTATGAATTTCTTAAGAAAAATAGTCTTGAATAAAGACCGGCCTCGACCGCGAAGTCGCACTTTTGCTGAAGATGGAACCTCCTCTTTATGGGCATGACCAGCGGGTAAATTTCGAGCCTCAATAGGGACGTCTACTACCATTGTATATTCATTTTCACTCACAACGAAGAACCATAGCAAAACGGCCAACCCAATGGCTCCAAGCCGAATCCCTATGTGTTGCAAACGGAGGAAGGACTTTATTTTTTTAGGACTGGACACCTTCCCCATAATGATTTTGGTAGCTGAGCCGTAGGATTATTCTACTTCTGGCTCAGAATCACTTTCAGTTTCTTCAGTGGAAATAGAAGGAATTTCAATTGTTTCTCCAACTATTTCTTCCTGACTTTTCAGATATTCCTCAACATCATCTATTTTATCCGGTTTGTCAGCACTTAGTTCATCTGAGAAAAGAACAACTTTCTTGTCATCTGGTTTTACTTCCATAACAACACCGATCATTTTTTGACCAGAATTATATTTTGAAGAAAGTGCTTTCCGTTGTCGTTTAGGCTGACGTCCAAATGGAATAATTCCTTCCACATCATTGTCTAAAATCAAAATGACACCTTTATCTAAAACACGGACTATTTCACCTTCTACTTCTTTACCAGTTTCAAATTGTTTTACCAATTCTGGCCAGGGGTCATCACTGACTTGTTTTAGCCCCAAAGCAATTCGCCTACTTTCTCGGGAAACTTCAAGAACACGTACTTCTACTTCTTGATCTTTTTCAATGATTTCTTTTGGATGGCGAACAATCTTTGTCCAAGACAGATCCGATACATGTATTAAACCATCAATCCCTTCTTCCAATTCAACAAATGCACCGAACTGAGTTAGGTTGATCACTTTTCCCTTAACGATGGTTCCAACCATATATTTTTCTTCAATCTGATCCCAGGGATCATCTTGAAGTTGTTTGGCGCCCAAACTTATCTTCCGATCTTCGGAATCAATGGCTAATACAACGGCTTCGACTTCATCGCCGAGTGAATACATTTCAGATGGATTTTTTATGTGGCGAGTCCAGGACATTTCTGAAACATGAACTAATCCTTCGATTCCTGGCTCAATTTCAACGAATGCACCATAGTTAGTCATACTAACAATTTTACCGTTAATATTAGTTCCT
The DNA here is from genome assembly GCA_018674655.1 of Fidelibacterota bacterium. GTDB lineage: Bacteria > Fidelibacterota > Marinisomatia > Marinisomatales > TCS55 > TCS55. Next base: position 15,486 of record JABGZQ010000061.1, read on the forward strand.
TCTGGATATCGCTCGTCTACGTTATCCCATGGATGAGGCGTCAATTGTTTTAAACCAAGTGAAACACGCTTTTTTTCCTGATCAAAATCAATGATTTTGACTGTAAGTGTATCATCCATTCCAATTAATTCAGATGGATGACTAACGCGACCCCAACTTAAGTCTGTAATATGAAGTAATCCGTCAATACCGCCTAGATCGATAAAAACACCGAAATCAGTAATATTTTTAACACGACCTTCCATCACACTACCGACTTCAAGTTTATCAAATAACTCATCTCGTTGTTCCGCCATGCTTTCTTCTAAGATTGCCTTGTGGGATACAACTACGTTTTTACGAAATTCATTAAACTTAACGACTCGAAGATCAATATCTGAATTAATATATTTATCAAAATCTTTTACGGGTCGTACATCAATTTGAGAGCCAGGTAAAAATGCCTGAACGCCATTCAAATCAACGATCATTCCACCTTTGATGCGGCGAATAATCCGTCCACTGATGATTTCACCCGTTTCATGATGGTTACGCAATTCAGTCCAGCGACGAAGAAAATCTGCTTTTTCTTTCGACAATACCGTTTTGCCACTCTCATCTTCCATCCGTTCAAGATAAACATCCAGTTTCTCACCAACTTCAGGAAGATTATCTTCTGTGAATTCATCTCGGTGGATGACACCTTCAGATTTAAATCCAATATCAATTAGGATTTCCTTTTCATTCATGCCAATCACACGTCCAGTAACAATTTCACGTTCATTTATTTCAGAAAAAGTTGATAAATATCTGTCCTGTTCTTCTTGGGGCACATCTTCGGTTACCTCTGAATTGAGAAGATCTTCCATTGATACTTTTCGAACGTCATTAAAGAGATCGGCTCCCAAGTAATTCAATTCTGCTTTTGCCTCTTCAGCCGGTGTGTCGACTTCTGTAGATTCTTCTGGAGGTGAATCCGCACTAGATAAATCTGCTTCAGGCATTTCTGCATTTGCAGGGTTTACACCATTAGAAGTCGTAGGCGCTTCTTCAACTACGTCAGCGCTGACTGATAATTCTAATGAATCTTCAGTCTGTTCAACGACAGGTTTTTGTTCTATTTCACTCATGTTAGTTTTGTTTCCTATTGTTAATAATTCTTTACTCTGTTGACCATAAAGTCAACCTGTTCTTCAATGGATAATTGTGATGTGTCCAACTCGATTGCATCGTCTGCTTTTTTTAAAGGCGAATGAGATCGTTCCGAATCATATGTGTCTCGTCTTCGAATTTCCTCAACCAAATCATCGATAGATTTTTCTTCTCCAATCGCCTTTAAATCCAATTGGCGCCTTTTTGCTCTCACAAAATCGTCTGCGACCAAAAAAAATTTGAATTTGGCATTGGGAAAAACAATGGTTCCAATATCTCGTCCTTCGATGACACAATCCTTATTTTCCCCTATCTGCCTTTGAATCGTTACCATGTGCTCCCTAACTTGAGGTAGAGCGCTTACTGCACTCACATGGGAAGTAACCTTTGGCTTACGAATGAGCATTGAGACATCCTCATTATTCAGACGGACAATCAAAGCGTCCTCTATCATTTCGATTTGAATATCGACATCTTTAAGAAGAAGCTTAATGGCTTGTTCATCCGTTAACGAAATATGACCCCTTAAAACGGAAAGCGTTACACAACGATACATCGCACCCGTATCCATATAAGTAAACCCTAATTTTCGGGCTACCAACTTAGCACTAGTGCTTTTTCCTGTTGCTGCAGGTCCGTCTATGGCGACAATCATCTTTTTTCCACTCTCAATTAGCCAAGAAATTTACGTTGCTATTGAAAGATAACCAATGAATATGACATTTCATAAAAATTATTAGTTGTTCATTTTTTTTAACGATTTTACTTCTCTCTCTATTAAATCCCGCCATGTACCTATAGGCATATTCCCCAGTTCAATCGGACCAAACTGGATTCGCTCCAAACTAAATAGTTTTCGCTTCATACGGTACATCAATCGTCGGATTTCCCGTTTTTTCCCTTGATATAACCTGAGCATTATAATGGCACGGCCTTTATTTTGTTTTTGTTCAACCACTTCAGCTTTCCCCCATTCTTTTTGACCGATATATACTTTCTTTTCCATTCTTTTGATTTCCCAATCTCGAAATGTTTTATCAATTTCAACTTTGTATATCCGTGGAATTCTATTTTTTGGATGCATGAGTCGGTTGGCCAATTCACCATCATTGGTTAAAATGAGTAATCCAGTTGTATCCTTGTCTAAGCGACCAACAGGAAACAGACGCTCATCCGTTTGAATCAGGTCCATTACCGTTTTACGTTTCAATGGATCTTTGACAGTAGTAATGTATCCAATAGGTTTATTCAATAGAATAAATCTTGTATTGGTCTCAGGTTGGATCCGTTTATTATCAAAACGAACTTCATCAGAATGTTGCACATCATAGGCAGGGTTCATTTCCACAATACCATTTACAGTGACAGTTGCCCCTTGAATAAGCTCATCTGCTTCTCGTCTAGAGGAAATACCTGACTGAGCTAAATATTTATTTAAACGCATCAATTTGATCCGTAAGAACCGGTTGCTCTTCCATCAATTCGGAGATCTCTTTGAGCTTTGGTAATTCTGAAAGACGAATTAATCCAAAGGCCTGAAGGAATGCCTCTGTTGTCATATACATCAGTGGCCTTCCCGGTGCTTCATCTCTTCCTTTAATTTTAATAAGGGATTTTTTCAATAATGTTTTGATGACACCTACACAATCTACTCCTCTAATCGCTTCTATATCTACACGACTAATGGGTTGCTTATAAGCTACAATTGATAGAACTTCTAAAGCAGCTTGAGACAGATGGAGTTGCCCCGTTTTATTGAGTAAACGGCGGACATAAGTATCATAAGCAGGTTTTGTCCGAAGTTGATACCCACCAGCCACATTTTGAATTTCAAATGATTTTCCCTGTTCAATATACTGCATGGATAGTCGATTAGAAACTGCTTCTAAATTTGGGGGATCATTTTCGAATACTATGTTGACTTTTTTTTGTGTCAATGGCTCTGGGCTTGCAAAAAGGAGAGCTTCAATAATGAGATCTTTATCTTCAAGTGCCATTTATTAATTCTTTTCTATTCGATGAATTTCTATATCTTCAAATAATTCATTTTGGTAAATACCAATTTCATTCAACCGCATTAGTTCTAAAATGGCTAAAAAAGTTACAATGACTTCAAGTTTATCTTCACATTTTGCCAATAATCGCTTAAACGTAAGAATGCCATCTCCATCAAAAGATTTCATAATACTATGTTTCTTTTCATCCAGGCTAACGGGTTCCTGATGTAAATCATACGATGTTATAACTGGCATTCTTTCCATAGCTGATTTAAAATATTGTGCCAAATCAAATAAATCCACTTTCCTCAAGTATACTCCTACATCATCAACACCATCAACCTCTTGAACGGCAGAACGTTTATGATGGTAGCTCTGCTCGTACCATTTCATTGACAATTCTCCTGATGCATCTTTAAACCGTTGGTATTCTACTAATTGCTGTACCAATTCAGTTCTTGGATCAATCGGCTCACCTTCTTCATCTAATTCCGGTCTTGGAATTAGCATTCTGGATTTGATACGCATTAGAGAGGCAGCCATAATGATAAACTCGCCAGCCACAGATAAATTCATGGTTTTCATATCTTCAATTAACTGGAGATATTCCGCTGTAATCTGGGCAATGGGTATATCATAAATATCAATTTCATCTCTCCTGATAAAATATAACAAGAGATCGAGGGGACCCTCAAATTGTTCGAGCTTGACTTTATACACGGATATCCCCATAATTTAACCCCATAGCTTCTCTTGCATTTTGGAGGTATGTATCAGCCACAGCACCTGCTTTTTCTGATCCTTCTATTAATTTTTTTATTACAAAATCTTTATGGTTTGATAGATATTCTCTCTTCTCTCTGAAAGGCTCAAATTGGGCCCAAAAACATTCATATAATTCCTTTTTTATATCTCCATAACGTAACCCGGGTGTTTTAAATCGTTCAGCCAATTCTATTTTTTCACCTTCATCGAGAAATAGTGAATACAGTTGAAAAAGAGGTGTATCCGTATCTTTTGGCTCATCTATTTCCGTAGAATCTGTAACAATGGACATGAACTGTTTTCGAATTGATTTTTCAGACCCAAAAATGGGAATCATATTTCCATAAGATTTACTCATTTTTTGACCATCTATACCTGGAACCAATTGATTTGACTCCTCGATATCCGGCTCTGGGACTATAAATACTTCACCAAATATTTTATTAAAACGAATGGCAATATCCCGAGTCATTTCAAGATGTTGTTTTTGATCTTTCCCCACTGGGACGATTTCTCCCCCAAATAGTAGTATGTCAGAAGCCATCAGTATTGGATAAGAATACAACCCTACATTTGCAGTCATCCCCCTAGCTAATTTATCTTTATAGGAGGTAGCGCGATCCAATAGCCCTAAATTCACTACATTCGATAGGAGCCATGTGGATTCACACACTTGCGGTACATCACTTTGTATCCAAAATGTTGATTTCTCTGGATCCAACCCCAAAGCGATAAAATCCATAGCTGCATTTAATGTGTTTGAGACCAATAAATCCTTATCTCTAATTGTCGTTAATGCATGATAATTAACAATAAAGCAAAATAGGTCATTCTGTTCTTGATATTTAATCATTCTGGACATCATGCCAAAATAATTTCCAAGATGCAAATCTCCAGATGGTTGAATACCGCTTAATACTCGTTTCATTTAAAAAGACTCCATAAATAAATAAGGTCGCCAGGCCAGTTGTTTTTCATGAATAAACTGTTGAAAGTAATTAATTTTATTTGGTTTTTTGGGGAACCGATTTAAGGGCATTTTTGCTTCTTCTGGCGTCTGATTTCCCTTTTTTCGATTACACACTTGGCAGGCCGCTACTAAATTTTCCCAAGAATCTAAGCCGCCGCGATTCTTTGGTAATACATGATCCATGGTGAGAGTCCCTTTTTTTGTATGGCAATATTGGCACTGGTGTTTATCTCGAATCATTAAATTTTTTCGACTAAGCACCACCTCCATTTGATGGTGTTTTACAAAATCTTTAAGTTTGACAATACTTGGCAACGACAAAGTTGTAGAAGGCGAATGAACCGCTTCGCTATAAGACTCTAATATATCGACCTTTTCATTATAAAACAGGCAAATAGCCCGCCGGGCTGTACAAATATCCATGGGTGAATAATTGGTATTGAGAACCAGAACTGAACGGCTCAGAATAGATCCGATTTTTTGAGAAGAAATCATAGCTTAGAATTTACATCGTTGATTATTTAGACAGAATGTATAAGTGAAAAGAAGTGAAAAAAATCTGGTTCATTAAAATAAGGGTATTGTTAGAAAGTTATTAATGTAAATTCGTGTCAATACTTGAAACATTTTTGCAGCAGGGAAGCTCGTTTAATTCGAGCACAGTACCCGCTACTGTAATCGCTGAGACCCCTTTTATACCATCCGTGAGGAGAAGGTAAGGATTGTTGATGAAGCGAAAGTCAGGAGACCTGGGCAAAATGTACATCCACTGACTTTCGGGAGAAAAGGTCATGATACGAAACCAATTCTATATTTTACATTCGTACCAATTAGACTTTTCCTCGCCATTTCTGGCGGGGACCATTGTATAAACTTCTCCCTTTTTTATTATTAATAAATCTACTTTTTGGTGATCACCCTGCAATAAAAGGGTACGTTCGAAATGGCGATATTCCCTTGGCTAATTCAATTATTGTTCATCAATCAACTGGCACATGGACTGTTTCAAATGAGTATGGATATTTTTCATCGGCGGGAAGCGTTGGAGATACTATTTCAGTATATCATTATGGCTATAAACAATATAAAACTGAAATCTCCCATGAGTCTCCTATCATTATCCAATTAGATCAGAATCCTTTAAAGATGAAAACCGTTCATGTAATTGGAGAAAATAATAAAATGCAGGTAAGTCATTTCCAGGTAAAACCTGGTAGAAACTTGTCTTCTACCCTAAGATTGATTCCATCAGTCATTTTGCGAACATATGGCGGACCTGGAGGGTTAAGTACGGTTTCTTTTGATGGGAGTTTATCAACTCATACTAAGATTATTTGGAATGGAATTGATTTGACCAGCCCCCAAAATGGGATGACGGATTTATCTCAAATTCCAATTGCCTTTATTAACCAAATCTCCATAGGGCGCACGCCTGCTTTATCATATGGATCAGGAAGTATTGATGGGTCTATAGAAATTCAAAGTTCAAAACCATCTATTATTAATTTTTCAACGGGAAGTTTTGGCACCCAATCAATTGCGGCCCGAACGCGTTTTGGGATTAATGGGGGTTCCACATCTGTTGGCCTTGGGCAATATAAATCTGACGGCGATTTTGTTTATAGTCATAATAATAATTCAGGGATTAGAAAAAACAATACATTTTCCCAATCGTTTTATTCATTTGAATCCAGTCATGCGATTACTGAACAATGGTTCGTATTATTACAAACTTTGGTGACAAATCAAAATCGAGGCATACCGGGATTGGTGTTTTCACCTTCGCCAAAGGCAGGCCGTCAAGATGATTTACTATTATCCAAGTTTAAGTCTCTGTGGCAAATTCCGAACCACTTATTCTCTCTATCCGTCACATCGCGAAAAAGCGATGAACATTATATCAATCCACAATATGCGGTTGACAGCAACCATAGCTTATCTACAAGTCAATTAGAACTCGGTTGGGCAACGAATCCCTTGACATTCATTGAAATAGATCAAAATATCGCGATTAAAAAAGAATCTATTTCAAGTACGAATACAAATTCTAACTCTCGAATTATCCAGACTTATACACATACAATTAGATCGAGGTTATCTCAGAATTTATCAAATGAAACCGGCTTTCGATTCGATACAGGAATAGGTGATTTCAACGTATGGACATGGCAATCAGGTATTGAATATTTGGTGAATAATAGTTCTATTTCACTCACGGGTGGTAATGGGTTTCGATATCCAACTTTTAACGACTTATACTGGGAACCCGGCGGAAATGCCTCTCTTTTACCAGAAAAAACAAATTGGGCTCGAATTCACTTGAATGCCCAATTAAAAGACCATCAGTTATCGGTACAATTGAGCTCGAAACAAAGTAGAAACCTTATTCAATGGGTCCCGGGAGAAAGCTATTGGCAACCTCAAAATATTGCTAAGACTAGAAGGAATACGCTTACGTTTACTTTCGGTGGAAGACTCATAAAAATCATCAATTTCACAACCAATTTTACTATGAATGAATCGATAAGTATCAATGAGAAAAAACCCATGCTGTATGCCCCAAAATATTTAGGATCGATCAGTTTAGAGACCAATTTACATCACATTAATGGATGGGTAAATGGCCAATATATGGGTGAAAGAATTACAATGTACAGTTGGCCAATGGATGTGAAAATGAATCCTTATATGGTTTTGACATGTGGGATTAATTACACCATAAACCCAAATATTACAGTTTTATTTTCAATTAATAATCTATTAAACAATAACTATATGACCGTGAACGGCTATCCCGAACCGGGGCGAAGCTTCTCACTTTCAATTCAATATAAACCAAAAAACAAAAAGAAAAAATCATGAAGTTTTTAATAAGAGTAACTATTTTCCTATTTGGCCTCTACTTTATTGGATGTGAGAATATATTCAATAATGATTCCGATCCATTGACAGAAGAAAATATATTTGTTCTCTGCGAAGGAAATTTTGGTCAATCAAATGCCAGTTTGTGGATGGTTAATCCTGAAAATACAGAAGTTGCCGGGCCTATTTATCAAAACCAAACGGGTCTGACATTGGGAGATATTGGTCAATCTATGACAATAGCTGATGACCGTTTATTTGTTGTGAATAATAATAGCCATACGATTGAAGAATTTTCTCTGGGTGGAGAACAAGTCACCCATGTAAAAAGAATAGACTTATCTGAGGCAAGCCCTCGGTATATGGCAGTATTTAAAGATAAAGGATATATCACAGCTTGGAATGTAAATGGTATCATTGTCATTGATCTAAAAAGTTATACCATTGAAGATACAATCGCAATAGATGGGCTTCCGGAAATGATATTAGTGCATGAAAATTTTCTTTATACAAGCGTAACCATGAAACCAGATTGGACGGCAGATAATCGAGTTATAAAAATTTATAATGATGGTACAATATCTAAGTCATTTGAAGTCGTCAAAGGCCCTGGTCAAATGGTCATTCAAGATAACAAATTATTTGTGGCAAGTATTTATTATGGCAGCGATTGGAGTACAAATGCCGGCAACTCAATGATTAATCTCAAAACTGAAAAAGTAGAATCAAATGATTTAGGACAAACAAATGATTTGGGATCTGATCTATTATCCTTTAATAATACTATTTATCGTTCTTATAAAGGAGGGATTGCACCACTAAATCCTAATTTAACAATAGATGGTACCCAAGTAATTGGCGAATTAGGTAGTACATATAGTGCAGCTGCATTTGAGAAATATATTTATTTGTCTGAAACAGATTATGTTGCACCGGATACTGTCTATGTTTATGATTTTTCCGGGTCACTTATTCAAAATTATATCATCGGAGCCATCCCAGGATCGTTTGCTCTTTTTCACAAAGAAATAGATTGAGCAAATATTTCTAATCATTGAAATACCAAGTGACTCCGAATTGCATCATTCGCCCCAACTGTGGATAGATATGGTTGGGGCGTATCCAAATTAAATCATTCGGAGAAGCGCCGGCCATACTTCCCACTGCATTCAATATATTATCTACTTTATAGGAAATAAGAACATGGGAAATATTGGCCACTACTTCGAAGTGAAGGAGCCATTGATCTGATAATATCCAATCAGAATTCGTATTAATAAATGGAATCTGTTCTATAGGATCAAAACCAAAGGTTTTTAATTTTCCATTGGATCCATCTGCCCAAAGATGTGCATCCATTATTAAATAATCTTTGAAAAAATTAAAATTTCCGTTAATGCCTGTTGTCAATGACGTTCCAATCCCACCTCCATAAATTGATGTATCTAATTGTGATATTATTTTAGTATATATATTCCATCCATTTTTCCATCCATATTGTAGATTCCCACCAATAAATTGAATATTAGAATCTCTTGTTTCATTACCACTTTTATTTCGATAAACCATTGAAACAAATATATCCCCACGCACCTTTTGATTGATAAACCCTCCCTTGACCATAGAGTGATTCCAAAATTCATAAAAACGTTTTCCGTCAGAATCATCTAAAGTAGGATGGATTGGTTTTGGAAAACCAGATGTAACAATATTTGTATAAAAATCGCCCATTTCTTTTTGATAATCAAACTGCCAGGATAAAGGAAATTTGCTACCTTCGTTTTTAATTTGATTCACACCTATGAGGATATTTATATATTTTATTTTTTTTGACGCAAAAATAGTTGACCATCGCAGAAATCGGTTGGTTGTATCCGCATTTATTTGTTGAGAATTATGATTAACACCAAACCCGATCCCCCCAGGAGATTGAAATATTACCTCCAATTGATTTCGATTTATATTTTGATAACTAGAATCAGTAACTGAGGAGTGGTTGGAAAGACGATGTTGAAAAAATTGAGCAAAATATACATCCATTATCCATTGACCAATTGGTTGTTTTAAACGAGCCCCTGCGCTTAGAATATTATCATTTTCAAAACCGTTTGAGGTAGAATCAGGTAAGCCACTCCGAGTAATAAATCGCCCCGCTGATACTTCCAGCCTCCTTTTACCTTTTATGGCTCCATAATCGATACGATAGGAATGGTGAATGGGAGAAGATCCACCACCAGGATAAAAATAATGGCCTGTATTACCCCCATGAGATCGTTTGAATCCTCTTACACCAAGATATTTGTTTAATTGCTCATAATTGGCACCAATTTCTAGTTGGTCAAAAGCATAATCACCTCTATAATAATCAAAGTAACTTTCCACATTATTCGAATCAGGTAATGCACGCCAGGAGGGTAAATTTCCCAATTTAACCGGTTGGAATAAGGAAGATGTATGCGAACCAAACCTTAAGGGATATGATGTATAGGTACCATCAAACAACAGCATACCTGATGACCAATCCCGATTCCAAAGCAAAGCACCATCCTTTATTAAGAATCCGTTTTGACCGGCCCAATCAAATGGTATTAATAACGATGCTTGTGAAAATAATCCTGAATACAGGCTTAAAATAACGGCAAGTTTTTTCATGCTTTTATTTTAAATGTTTAACCACTCGAGGAACAGCAACCATAAATACCAATCCGTTGGATATTTCATGCAGCACTGTGAATCCCAATCCTTTCAAAATTGCTGCCATTACACCGGCATATCCCAATCCTGCTGAAATTGGATAAGTGATTAAAGTGAATACATCATAAATAAGTGTAATAGAGAATCCCATTAGGCATAGGCCTACAATCAAAAGGGTTGTGAATTCTTTTTTATAAAAAACAGGACGAGCCATTCCGCCAATGGCACCTGCCAAGGACATACACAAAATCTGCATAATAAATAATGGGGGAAACGCTAAACCAGACCCCATAGGGTTAAGCCCTGAATAAATAAATACTGCCGTACCGCCAATCAAAATACCCCACCCTATTCCTAAGTGTAATCCAGCAATAAATACAATGACGGTGATTAATTCAATATTGGGGATGAGCATTAAGGAAAATCCCATTCCGACAGCCAGAGCGCAAAAAATAGCTGCTCGGACCAAATTATTCAGTTCCATTATCACCTTTAAATAAGGGTATTCGGAAATAATTATGTCTATTGGTAAATGGCCCCTGTTCTGGATCTTCATCAATTGCCATATCCATTATATTCATTTGGGAATCAACTACATCAATTAAATGGACTAATAATGCTTCTTTAAATGCTGGCTTTTTGGGGCTCTGCCATTCGTATTTGCCCTGATGGGAAAGTATCATATGCTCTACTTTTAATAATAGACTTTTGGGGAATTTTTTGATTTTTCTTGCAGATGTGCGAACCATATCCCTTCCAATCACAATATGCCCAATCAAATTACCTTGTTCCGTAAAAGATGCTTCATAATCAGATTCAATCTCTTTTAATTTTCCGATATCATGTAGTAACACTCCAGTTATTACCAAATCTGAATCCAGATGGTAATGAGGTGCCAATTGAACCGACATTTTTGTCATAGACAAAGTATGTTCCAAAAACCCTGATCGATAATTATGATGCATGGAAACAGATGCCGGGTATGTGAGTAATTTCTCTTTATTCACTGAATATATTTGTTGACATAATTTTCTTAGAAATGGGTTTTTTAATTTACCCATAATACCATTGATTTCTTTCCACATCTTATTCGGATCAGCATTTGCAGTCGGTACGACTAAAGCAGGATCAAATCCATATCGTGCATAATTTTGTACGGTTGCTTTGTTAATGCGTTTGACTGTGAGTTGAGGTCGATCCATAAAATAATCGACTTCACCCTTAATCGCTACGGCATCACCACTTGAGAACTTTTCGTTAAAATCAGCAACCTTTTCCCAAACTTTACCCTGTACTTGTCCTGTACGATCTTTCAGTGTTAGATCTATATATAATTCACCTGATCTAGTATGGCGTAAGTGTTTTTCTACACAAAGGTAAAACCCTTGGATTGAATCACCTTCTTTAAATTTTGAAATTGGGACTATAGTCTTCATTGTATCTAAATTATAAGCCTAAACTTACGATAATATCAATAAATATAACCCATGTCCATCACAATCGAAAAAGTCAGCTATACCAACCAAAAGGATTCTCGAGTTTTAGAGGCTACTTTAATAAAATGGTTTCAAAACCCAAAAGAACTCAATTTGACAAGTCCAAATATGTCCTATCCATTCAAATATAAAAAATGGGTATCAACTTTCTACACCCATGAATCCATTGAAAGTTTTGTTATAAAATCTGATGATTGGATTGTGGGTATTGGGAATCTAAATATTATGTCTGAAACCAATCGGGCCCATGCATTTCATATATTTATTGATGAAGAATATCGGCGTCAAGGGTTAGGTGTTAAAATCATGTCCTTTCTTGAATCTGTAGCCAAAAATAAACAGCTGAAAATTATGACTTCGTGGGTAATGTCAAAGAATAAACCGGCAATTCAATTATATGATAAATTGGGATTTACACAAAAAGAAACTTCAAAAAAGAAAAGCTTTTTTATGGAGAAATCCTTAATCTAATATTTTTCTTTTAGCCATTAAATCGGGGGCAGGGCAGTCCTCACATTTTGGGTCTATTTCTTGGCTCTTCAACTGGTGCATAAAATTTCGAATTACATAAATGAATGCAGCAACCCCGAGAGCCCATGCCAAAATGGTTTGCCAATCCATTAACTAAATCCTAATAACAATCCACCCCGATATACAATAAATGCGCCTGCATAAGCTAAGAAAGTAAGATAACCGATCATGAAAAGTGGCCATTTCCATGAGTTGGTTTCTTGGCGCACAATGGCAAAGGTAGCCATACATTGAGCTGCAAAAACATAAAATACCATTAATGCCAATGCAATTAACGGCGTATATACCGGTGATCCTGTCTTTCCATCAATATCTTGTTGCATAGCTTCCCGTAAATTGACTGTTTCATCTCCCCTATCTTCTACATTATATATGGTCGCCATGGTAGAAACCATTACTTCCCGGGCTGCAAATGACGTCAATAATCCTATGCCAATTTTCCAATCAAACCCCAAGGGTCGAATCACCGGTTCAATTGCATGGCCTATTTTTCCCGCATAACTATAATGAATTGGGTTTTCATTCATATTGGGATCTTCAACTTTGGGGTACGTCGCTAAAAACCAAAGAACAATAGAGATAGCCATTATTATTTTACCCGCATTGACCATAAATAATTTTCCTCTTATAAATACTTGCCGTATCACAGAACGGAAAATAGGTGCACGATATGGCGGCAGCTCCATAATAAAAGTTGATGATGATTTTTCATGGATAAACCGGCTAAATAGTTTAGCCAATACTAAGGCAGTTGCCGTACCCAAAAAATACATCACAACCAATGTTAACCCCTGAAGGTTGAAATATCCTCCGACGGTAACTGGTGGAATAAATGCACTAATCAAGAGGGCATACACTGGTAGCCTAGCGCTACAACTCATGAGAGGTAAAACTAAAATAGTCACCAAGCGTTCTTTCCAACTATCGATTGTTCGCGCAGACATTATCCCTGGTATCGCACACGCATAACCACTCATGAGAGGTAAAATTGATTTTCCGTGAAGCCCCATTTTTGTCATTGCCTTATCTAACATAAAAGCAACCCGTGCCATATAACCCGTATCTTCTAATAATGTTAGGAAAAAGCTTAGGATTAGAATTTGAGGTAAAAAAATAATAATGGCACCGACACCACCAATTATTCCTTCCACAAGTACATCACGTAACATTCCAGATGGAAAATTGATTAATACAAAATCAGAGACACCATCTATTCCTGCTTGAATCCAATCCATTGGAACTGCAGCCCAAGTAAAAATTGATTGGAAAATAAAATATAGAATAGTGATAAATATAGTCGGCCCCATCCAACTATGAGTTAAAACTTGATCCCACCTTTCACTCCTGGTTTCTTTTTGCACGTTGGAGTTACGCTTTGGTTGAATTGCTGGGATAAATTCATCTATCCATTGATACCTTAAAGCCGCTTCCAAAGATTCAATGGGATAACCCAATTCTGAAATAGTTTGACGGCATTGTTCAAATTGCACATCATCATATTCAACGAATGAATTCGATGAAATCTGCCTTAAAGTATGTGCTACCGCAAATTTTTTGGATAGTAGCTTTCGATTTAATAAAAGATCAAACGCGTGAGAGACACGTGGATCTAACCATGGTGTTTTATTATCCATCTCCTGCAAAACATCCATTGACTTTAAAATAGATTTTTTTAAATCATCTAAGCCCTGATTCATTTTGGCTGAAATAGGCACAACAGCAGCCACCCCTAATTCTCTCTCTAATTTTTTATAATCTATTTGACTTTCATGATCGACCCTATCCATCATATTTAAAGCAATTACCATTGGGATATTTAAGTCCAGAAGTTGAGTAGTGAGGTATAAATTTCTAGCCAAATTCGATGCGTCTACTACAGAAACGATTATTGACGGCGGATCCTCACCTTTAGCCCATTCCAAAACCTGATCTGAGACTATTTGTTCATCAAACGATTCTGCCGATAGACTATAAGTACCCGGTAGGTCTAATAAATCAAATACCTTTTCCCTTTCGTTAAAAACAGCGCCTATTTTTTTTTCTACTGTTATACCTGGATAATTGGATACTTTTTGGTTTAATCCTGTGAGAAGATTAAATATGGCTGTTTTCCCACAATTTGGATTCCCAAGCAATGCAACCCATTTTCTTTGATTCTCGCCTGTTTGCTTCAAAGGTGTAAAGTCCGATTTTTTCATTTTATATCAACCATTTTAGCATCATCCCATCGAATGGATAAATAAGATTCACGTACTTTAATTTCAACTGGCCCTTTGAATGGCGTTCGTTTAATTAACCGAATTTCTATTCCTGAAAGAAGACCCAACTCTACTAAGCGAGTTTGTAAATGATGATCTCCATTGATACTTTCTATGGTTCCGACTTCCCCAGGTTTCATATTATTGAGTGTCATTTGGTACTACATTCATCACAAATAATAAATAATTGATGGATATGGCGTATCAGTTTATAGCCATGTTTTTTGATGATAGCATCTTGTCGTGATTCTATTAAATCATCCATGAATTCTTCAATCTTTCCACATTGAACACATATTAAGTGGTCGTGATGGGCTGTATCTATTTTATGTTCATAACGCGCCCTACCATCACCTAAGTCTAACTTTCTAATGAGTTTATTTTTAACAAGAACATCAATGGTACGATACACCGTGGCTCTGGAGACATCACTTCCAGATTGACGGATATCCATATATATTTCTTCGGCATCCCGATGGTCATCCGTTGCACAAAGCTCATCCCATACAGACTGACGCTGAATCGTATAACGCAATCCTTCTTTTTTTAACGCTTGTTTTAACAGATCATAATTCGCCATGATAGATTCCCTCCTTATTGATAATGAGTCTCAGAATTTAACAAAGGAATCCAGTTGAATTAAAGAAAAATTATAATTTATAACGATTGGCTTGGGGTAAAATCAATAAAGATCTACCCCTAATCTTCCGGGGATTCAACCTTTTTTAAATTGGCAAATTTCACCACAAGTTTTTTCTTTAACCCATCTTTAAATACAATACCCACCCGTTGGTTTTCTCCTTGACCGCTCAATGCCATGACCTTACCAACACCAAATATGGCATGTTCTACATAATCACCAACCCGGAAATCATCAAATACAACTACAGTTCTACTTACAGCTGTTTTTGTAAATCGACCTGGGCGGCCACCGATCACTTTTCGTGTCAAAGCAGATGTAAATGAAATCTTCTCAAGTTTATCTTCCGGCATTTCATAAACAAAGCGAGATACCATTCCATATAATTCATCTGAACCAATCCTTCTCCGGTGATTGGCATACATGAGATAGACTTTCTTCATCGCACGGGTAAGACCCACATAGAACAATCGCCTTTCTTCCTCTAATTTTTCAGCTGATTCTAAGGCACTATATAAAGGAAATAAACCATCCTCTAAACCGGTGATAAAGATAACTGGAAATTCTAGACCTTTTGCTGAATGAAGCGTCATTAACGTGACACGATTTGTTTCATCATTCCATTGATCTAAGTCCGTTAATAAAGAAACTTCCTCTAAATATTGAGACAATCCACCATCAGGCATTCTCAACATAAATTCATCCACACTCTTGAGAAATTCCATAACATTTTCAAGACGTTCTTGATCTTCAGGCGCACTACTTTCACGGTAATATCGAATAATTCCTGCCTCCTCTACTAGGGCACGAACCAATTCACCTGCATTGAGTTTGGGTAATAACTCATTATATTTTTTAATTATAGTATAAAAGGTTGTTAAGGAATCTGCTTGTTTTCCACGGATACCCATTTCCTCAGGTGAACATAACACTTCTACCATTTCTGTTTTTTTCTTTGATGCTTGAATAACGCATTTATCCACAGTTTTCATACCAATCCCCCGTGGAGGGAAGTTGATAACGCGACGTAAAGATATTGTATCTTTTGGATTTACAATTAAAGAAAGATAACCAATTAAATTTTTAATTTCTTTTCTTTCATAAAATCGAAATCCTCCCACAATATTATAGGGAATCCCTGATCTACGAAAGGCATCTTCTAAAGATCGGGATTGAGAATTGGTACGATATAAAACGGCGAAATCACTAAAATTGCGTTTCTGAAGTTTGATTTCTTTCTCCAAAGCATTGATGACAGCATCCGCTTCTTCCATCTCGTCGTTTGTTTCAATCAATCCTAATTTTTCTCCCGCACCATTGTGAGGGATAAGTTCTTTCGGGGCACGATTTTTATTATTTTTAACTACTGAGGATGCCGCTTCAAGGATATGGGCAGTAGAACGATAATTTTTTTCTAATTTAAATACTTCACAATTGCCAAAATTCTTTTCGAAATCTAGGATATTCCGAATATCGGCACCTCTCCAGCCATAAATGGATTGATCATCATCTCCAACCACACAAATCTGGTGGTGTCCATCGGCTAAATATTTTACAAACATAAATTGGGGTTTGTTCGTGTCTTGATATTCGTCAACAAGAATATATTGCCATTTCTCACGATATTTTTCCAGTATTTTTGGGTGTTTTTCAAAAATAGTTAATGGAAGAATTAATAGATCATCGAAATCAACTGCATTATTTTTAATCAATGCTTTTTGATACTTATCATATATATCTGCATACGTTTTTTCAAGTACTAAATGGGCCTTCTTTTTTGCTTCAATAGGATTAATCAATTTATTTTTAAAATAACTGATTTTATGCCTCACCTCCTGAGGTGTTACATAATTTTTGGGGATATCCATAGATTCAATAACAACCTTTACGAGTGATTTTTGATCTTGAACATCAAAAATAGAGAAATCTGGAGTATACCCAAGGTTGTGAATTTCCTTTCGCAAAATCCGAGCACAAATAGAATGAAATGTACCAATATTTAAAATTGATTCTTTCCCTGGGACCAATTTAATTACACGCTCTTTCATTTCCTGAGCTGCTTTATTGGTAAAAGTGACGGCAAGAATATTTTCTGCAGGAATCAGATTTTTCTGGATGAGATGGGCAATCTTATGGGTCAATACTCTCGTTTTTCCACTACCAGCTCCCGCAAAGATTAATACTGGCTTACCGAAGGCTTCTACTGCTGCTTTTTGTACTTTATTTAGATTTTTTTTACTCATATTTACTATTCTTGTCCATTTTTTGCTTTCTGTCTTCTGGCCAATCGTTGAAGTTTATGAAACTTTCGTTTTGCAGTATTGTGTTCTTTTTGTGTCCTGGAAAATGTATGATATCCGTCGCCTTTTGCCACAAAGTATAAATATTCAGTATTTGCTGGATATAAAGCTGCTTTAATAGACTCAAATCCTGGGTTATTTATGGGTCCTGGTGGAAGCCCATAATTTAAATATGTATTATATGGCGATTTGATTTTCAAATCTTTGTTTAATAATCGACGCGGTCCATCATCGACGATATATTGTATAGTGGGATCTGCTTGAAGCCGCATTCCTTTATCAAGCCGATTATGATACACACCTGAAATTACCGGTCGCTCTGTATTATAAATTGCCTCTCCCTCGATGATTGAAGCCAATGTAATCACTTCCTTTTCTGACATATTCAACTTTTTCATTCGATCTTTAAATTCATCAATAAAATGGTTTTTATACTCTTCCACCATTCGATTGATTATTTCTTGAGAGGATTCATCTTCGGAAAAACGGTAAGTTTCCGGAAAAAGATAGCCTTCAAATGAATCACCATCAATCCCCCATTTCCAGAGTAATAACTCATTTTTACACGCTATTTCAAATTCGTGCGGATCTATCCCCAGTTTGTTTTCTAATTCTTTTGCAATCATTGCTATTGTCCATCCCTCTAAGATGGCCACCCGCTTATTCAAATGAATACCATTAACCAATTGATTAATGATATCAAAATTGGTTTGTGCTTTTACAAGCTTAAAACGACCCGCTGGAAAATCTTTTTCATATCCCAATGTTTTTACAGCCAACTTAAAAGAACGCGTATTTCGAATCACATTGTGATCCTTCAAATTCGCACCTACCTCTTGGAGGGACGCGCCTTTTTGGATGGTCACTTTCACAGAATCATAGGGGTTACCTTGGGGCCAAAATAATACTAGGCTATAAAAAGCCAATAGTATGCCCAGTACCACCGCAGCCATAATCCCAATAAAAGATTGACCCAGATGAAATGGAGATTTATTCATCATTTTCGGGGGCGAAATCTATTGGTTTAACTGTATTCATAGCAAATTTTATTGTGTCTTTTTTTAGAATCAACAAAATGATTAAAATCTGAAAAACAGATTGGTAGACCAAAGTGGTAATTGTAATTTTGCCGTCGCTATGAAGGATAAAAAAAGTAATAATGGCGTTCATCTATTCGAAGGATGGGCATTTGGAAAAATTAATTATATTATTTTTTCCATTGGAATTGGATTGCTTTTAGCTGGGTATACATTGATGGCTAATGGTTCTGTAAATAGCTTTCAAAGCATATCACTATCACCAATACTCCTTTTTTTAGGATATATTGTTGTGATACCTCTGGCTTTAGTTTACCGAGAAAATAAGTAAAGCTTATTTACAGTTTGGGATCGTAGTTCAGTTGGTTAGAACGCCGGCCTGTCAAGCCGGAGGTCGAGGGTTCGAGTCCCTTCGGTCCCGCCGGACAGGGGTCAGGATGAACACTTCATTCTGGCCCTTTTTTTTATCTAAATGTAATGTGTAAATATTATCCTTTCGCTAAAAGTAATTATATATATTTGGTTCATTATAGAAATTTCTATTTGCATTAAAACCTTAATTTGATTCCTCCATTAATAACAAAACCATCAACTGGTGCATAAATGTCATTGAAAATTGGATTGGAAATTGGCCCAGAATAAATCTCATCGAACTTTGTCTGTCGCGTATCTGTAAAATTTTCAAAGTTTATAAATAATGAATAATTTCCCCATATTCTTTCGGTCATTAATCCAAATATCCAATACGCATTCCCGGTTCTGCCATCGTTTAATTTTTGCTGACTAAAATAATATGCTTCCAAACCAATTCTTATTTTATCATGCACTTCATATATGAGCACATTATTCAATCGATGAGGAGCCACCAGTGGAATTTTTACTGTTTCTTCCTCAAAATGTTGTTTCACATCAGCAAAAGTATGACCAATAAATAGTTTAAAATGTTCATAGGAAAGTTTAATGTTAGTTTCAACACCTTGAGAAATAATTTGATTGCTTGATTGTAGGAATTCGTATTTTCCTAATATTGGCTCAAGCGTGATTGGATTTTCTATGTTTGTATAAAATATTAAAGAATTAATACTGAAAATCAATTTATCTGTTAAAGTGGTTCTATAATTAATATCAAAATTGCTACCGAAAGATTCCTCAGCATTTATATTATGGTTATTAATAGGGCTCACATTTCTAAAATTTAATTTTTCTGAATCCTCTGTGAAAACAGTTGGCATTTTATATCCCATACCACCCCCCACTCTGAATGTTAATTTTTGATTGGCTTTCATCAACATAGAAAATCGTGGTAATATAAATAGCCCATATTCATCCTGATGATCTAAGCGAAGACCGGTTTCCAAATGCATCTTCTCTGAAATATTCCAAGTATTTTGTACAAAACCACCTAATGTTAAGTGGTGATAATCTACCTTTACAGTTGAGTCAATCTTTTCTTGAGAAAATCGATCAGTCAAAAGATTTAGACCAGCCACCCACTCCAACCGTTCACCAATATTTCTAATATTCAATTCGCTGAATGAAGTTAATTGTAAACCAGAGAAATTATAGTTGGGGATTTCCGCACTTCGTTTATAGCTACTGATAGTATTTTTTATAGATATTCTTGATTTTTCTGATTGTTGATGTGTCAAATCAAACAAGGTACTAAATCGAGTTGTTTTATTATTTTCAAAATAAGTATGTATACTATCAGACCTCCCTTGAATATAGTCTAAATCGCCCCCTATTCTATCTTCTAAAGTGCTATTAAATCCTAAGTTAAAAGATGTTATATCATTAAGATAAACGTATACTTTTGGATTGAATGTTAAACGCTCAAATTTCGGGATTGCAGTAAGACCTATGTTTGCAGGATCGTAGGGTGAGCCCATATTATAAGATGTAAAAATGGTAGTTCCAATTTTTTCATTTTTTTTCGAATAAAAACCACTGACATCTAATCCCTTAGCAGAAGTTCCATTCAGTAAAAAACTATAGTAATTTTCTTTTTCTGGGATTCGGGAAACAAGATTAACCAGTCCTGCAATTGCTCCACCACCATATAGTGTTGATGCAGCCCCTTTTATTACCTCTACTTGCCGTAAATCAAGAGGAACGATTTGCAGTAAACTTAATCCACCCGAGAATCCTGAATATAATGGAAATCCATCCTTCAATATCTGTGTGTATTTTCCATCAAGTCCTTGTATGCGAATACTGGAATTATAAGATGTAGCAGATGTTTGTTGTGTTTGAATGCCAGTGCTTTCATTGAGTAACATTCGAATATCACCGGGTTTCATATTTCCTTTTTCATCCAATTCTTCACCTGATATGGCTTCAACTCTTGTAGGCTCATCGTCAATCGTTCTACTAGACCGCGTTGTTAGAACATAGACTGCTTCCATTTCCTCTGCATCATGTTGAAGGAAAATTTCTAATGGGCTATTTTGATTCAATGGAAAATCAAAATTAATTGACCATTCTTTATACCCTATATAAGTGATATTGATTTGGTGGTTTCCATTGGGCACATTGATAACTTCCACGAAACCGTCTGCATTAGTCGTTGCTCCAATACTTGTACTTTCTACAAATACATTAGCACCAACCAATGGATTATTACTTTCTTGATCCTTTACGGTTGCCTGAAAGATATTTTGGCACCAAACAAATGTTTGATAGAAGAATAGAACTAATAAGAAATTTATTATTTTCATTTTTCCCTTTAATTAATATATATCTAATCCTCACATATGAATGTAAGAACAAATAGCGGGAAAACAAAAAAACCCGTTTTCTCATCGAGAGATCTGGGTTTTTTATTTTATGCTATTTATTAATATGATCTGGTTTTAAGAACAGGCATACGCACTCGGAAAGCAAGATAAGAAAGCAATCGCCAGTCTCAATTCTCTTTTATCAACACATTCACCAATTTTATGGGTATTTTGTTCCATCCCAGGTCCAATGCCAAATATGGCTGGATGTTTATATCCACCTGCATGCACCCAATCTTTTTGATTGGAAATTTCGATCGTATCAGTCTCTTCTGGTATCGGGAATCCAACACCATCTGTAGAAAATATCCACCGATCAATGCGCGGTTCTCTCCGTAAAGTTCCTGCCGTTTCCACTTCTGTTTCCACATTTGGTGAAACCACATTTCGATACACATCTGCGGCTGTTTGAATGGCTGGATGTTCTTCGGGTGTAGCCCAGCCCATATAAATTTGTTTATTTCCTGGTCTGTAATTACGCCACGTTAAATCGTCATATTCAGGGACAGTAACATCCACATCCAATCCTGCATCCCGTGCGCGTTTTACTGATTCGAGATTCTCAATATCCTGAACCGCTTTCTCAGGAATTTCACCAACCGTTAATCTTCTGTCAAACCTGAACGTAAATCTGTCCGGGACTGCACAATCACTGGGAGTTTCCAATTGTGCCCAAGATGCGGTTCGTGTTCCATGTCCTAAAAATGAATCATCTTTAAATCCTTCTCGATCTTTATACTTTTGAGCAGCTTCGGCAATAATCGCGCCACTGAACTCCAATGGATTTAATCCTTCCCATGGCATAGATCCATGACAAGAACGGCCTGTGACAGTCACTTTAATTTGCATCCGCCCCCGTTGTCCGCGATAAATTCCAAGCGCACCTTTATTGGCATCTCCTGTTCCTTCAGTTAGAATTACCACATCCGGGACCAAATCTGCACTGGCACCTGGCAATACCTTATTCATGAGATACATGGGCCCAGCTCCGTCATTATCTTCTTCTGCCACTGTACCATAGGCACGAATAATCGACCCTTTGAGTGCGCCCTCATCTGCCAGCTCTAACGCTATTTTTGTTGCAATAATTTCTGAAATAACACCACCCAATTGATCTGCTGAACCGCGACCAAAAATAAGATTATCCCATTCATTCTCTGGCGGTAAATAACCCAATTCACTTTTTAAAAATTCTTTAGAAATATTTTCCGGTTTTAACACACCATCATATACATCAACACTGCCGTCCGTCTTCGCAAGCCATTGATCTCTCAATGCACCCACCGTATCCGTATGTCCATCAAAATAGATTATGCGTTTTTCTTCATCAGGGATTCCATCATTGATATCTTTGACTGTCCAAACAATATTCCCATACTCATCGAACCAAACATCTTCTTCTGATCGAACCGCTTTTATTTCTACAATACGTTTTTTTAAATATTCTAAACGGGGGCCTTCATGGTTACTCAAACCACAATCCGGATCACCACCTTGGTTAATCGGTTTATCCACATAATCCGCAGG
Source organism: Fidelibacterota bacterium (assembly GCA_018674655.1). GTDB lineage: Bacteria > Fidelibacterota > Marinisomatia > Marinisomatales > TCS55 > TCS55. The sequence goes on from JABGZQ010000061.1 coordinate 38,471, forward strand.
AATGCGAATCGCTTCTTTTAATAATTCTTCTGCTAATGGTAAATATTTTTCACTTAATTCCGTAATTCTTCTGTACAAGGCATTCATTAGTAGTTTCCTATTTCCTTACTTATTTAATTGGTAATTGGTTTATTCCATTCAACACCTTTTCTGGTGTAATGGGGCATTCTCTAATTCGTACACCACAGGCATTATAAATGGCATTTGCAACAGCGGGTGCGGGCCCATTAATGGGAATTTCCGCCACTGCTTTGGCGCCATAAGGTCCTGTAGGTTCATCCGTATGGACGAATTCTGCAATTATCTCCGGCATATCAATGGATGTATAAATATGATAATTTTCAAAGTCTGTATTGATAGGTCTCCCCTTATCATCAAAAATCATATGCTCCGTCAATGTCATTCCTAAAGATTGGGGAATCGCACCTTCCGCTTGTCCTTCAGACATTTGCGGATTAATGATTTGACCGGAATCTGTAATGGATACAATTTTATTCACTTTTACAAATCCGGTTTCCGTATCCACTATAACATCAGCAAATGTGGCATTGTAAGGTGGTGGACTATCGTAACTGACTTTGGAAGCCACAGCCTGAATCTGGGTTTGATGATCCGTATAGAAAGATTTTGTGCAAATATCTTGATAGGATATGGATTGTCCATCCGTAGATACAACTTGATTATTTTCAATGGTGGCTTCATCCACTTCAAGCAGTTTTTTACCTTGTTCTAATATTTGAGAAAGTACATCTTCGGCTGCTTTCTTAACCGCAGCACCAGTTACATAAGTTGTGCTGGATGCATAAGCGCCCGTATCGAATGGTGTTGTATCTGTGTCTGATGAAATAACAATCATTTTTTCTACCGGAACGTCCAGAACTTCTGCCGCAATTTGAGCTAAGGCAGTATCTGAACCAGTTCCTAAATCCGTGGCACCCATATTCAAGTTAAAGCTGCCATCTTCATTCATTTTAATGAACACAGAGCCCATATCGATACCGGCTATACCCGAAGCTTGTGCAACGGTAGCCATTCCAACACCCCGACGAAAAATACCTGATTTCTTTTCATTTTTTAAAGTATCCCAATCAATCAATTCACGTCCACGATCGATACATGCATCTATGCCGTTGGATTGTAAGATTACAGGAAATCCCTCTCTCCCTTCTCCCAAAACTTTGGCGATGGGGACATCTTCCCCTTCTCGAAAATAATTTTTCTTCCGCAATTCAATGGGATCCACATTCAATTGTTCAGCAATTTCATCCATCAGTGATTCCAAAGCAAAATAGCCCTGGGGTGCACCATAGCCACGGTAAGCTCCAGCGGGTGGTAAATTTGTATAAACAGCATTCGCTTGGATTCTCACATTCGGCGCACGATACAATGCCAAGGTTTTACTGGCACTCACAGACATCACCGTTAAAGCATGTGGCCCGTATCCACCGCAATTTTGAAGTATTTCCATATCAATGGATTGCATCATTAAATCTTTATTCAATCCAATTTTATACGTCACCTTTTGGGGATGGCGAGAACGAGCTGCATAGAATTCTTCTTCACGTGTGTATTCTAACCGACACGGTTTTCCTGTATTTAACGTAACTGCAGAACATACTTCTTCATTTAGGATTTCTTGTTTTCCGCCAAATCCGCCCCCAATTCTGGGTTTTATAACACGAATTTTCCTTACAGGAATATCTAATATTTCTGCCACCACTCGACGAACGTGATAGGGTACTTGTGTTGCTGTTCGTATAATCAGACGATCATTTTCATCTAGCCATGTTAATGTTATATGGGGTTCAATACTGCATTGTTGTGCGTAAGGTGTAAAATATGTTCCTTCAAAAACATAATCAGAATCATTGAATCCTTTTTGTACATCCCCTAATTCTTCAGAAATATTCGCAGCAATATTTCTCGATGCATCATGCAGAAAGCTAAAGCCATCTTTGCCTGGATGAATCACAGTATCATTATCTATGGAATCTCCCATGTCAAAGATGGTTGGCAATTCTTCATATTCAACGTTAATCAAGGCCAATGCTTCTTCCACCACTTCTAATGATTCCCCGGCAACGACTGCCACACGATCGCCAACAAACCGCATCGTTTTATTGAACATACTTGTATCTCTTGGGGATGGTTCAGGGTATCCTTGTCCCGCTGTAGTAAAATAATGGGGAGTAAAATCTTCGTGTGTTAATATAATTTCGATGCCATCTAATGCGAGTGCCTTGCTTTTATCAATGGATACAATCTTTCCATGAGCAATTGGGCTATGAAGAATTTTTGCATATAAATAATCTTTTTTCGGCATATCATCTGCAAAAACTGCCTTTCCTTTTGCCAAGGATAATCCATCCACGCGACGTGTCTTTTTACCAACTATCTTCATTTTGGCTCTCCTGTGGCTAAATAATTCATAGCCGCTTTAACCGGTTTCACATAGCCGGTGCATCGGCAATACACGCCGGCTAACACATCTTTAACATCCGATTCATTTGGATTATCTTTTTCTCTTGCCAATGATTCAATGGCTAAAACCATTCCAGGTGTACAGTAACCACATTGTATTGCACCTTCTTCAATAAATGAATCCTGCAATGGGTGCACATCTTGTCCATGGGCAAACGATTCAACAGTCTCAATATTTTTACCAGACACTGTGTGTATAAGCATGAGAGACGCATTCATCATGTTTCCATCTACCAAAATAGTATCCGCGCCTGTTTCACCCTTATCTGAACCATATTTAACACTGAAATACCCTTTATCCCGAAGAAAATCCAACAGGGTTGTTCCTGGACGAACATTGGCTGAAACTTGCTTTCCATTTAATTGAAATTGAATCATAAAGCATCTCCAACTCTATTAACTGCTGTTGCAATCAAATTTTCTTTATAATCCAAAGATCCCAAATGATCAGCAGAAAATTCTTTCACTGCATTTCCCGCAAATTCTTTACTTATTTCTGCAGACCAATCTTCTATCAAACAAGTAAATGACTGAATTTTATTCGTCGTTCCGCCCACTGAAAATTCGAATTGATTTTTGCGTTTCACTCCAGAAACAATGACAATAGCTGGAGCCGATTCTAACAGGGAGAATCTTTCTAATTCAATTCCGCTAATTCGCTTGGGGAAATAACTTATTTTGGTAACAATTCCTGATCCATCCCAATCCCGGATTGATACGGATCTCTCTGTGTCAGTAAATACTGTTAGGTCCGCATTCACCGCGTGTAGGAAAAGCATAACTTCAGAATTCGGACGCCCTTTGCCAATTTCACCACCAAAGGTTCGCTGGTTTCGAATTTGCTTGGATGGACAAGATAATTTAATTCCTTTCAGTAATCGGCATTCCGGGTTAATGGAATAAACTATATCTAAAAATGTTTGAAGGGTCGCTCCTGCATCTATATGAACTCCGTCGATGCTTGCTATGACTCCATCCCCGACTAAATCATTAATATCAATTAACGATTGAATATTTGGATTTTTATCTGCCACCAAATAACTACCACCAGAAAAAAGAGTTGTATCTATATTTTTTAATGAAACCACTGCTTCCTTAAGTGTACTTGGTTTTTCTACTGTTTTAATTGAGTACCACATTTAATTCTTATTTTTTCCTTTGCGTTTCTTTGTGACCTTCGTGGTTAACGAAACTTAATTCCTGTTTTGTCTTGTGCTTTTGTTAACATGCTTTCTGCAATTCTGTTGTGCAATGATGCTAATGACTCTTCATCGATGGTAGTGTGACTATTTTCGATTTGAATCTTTCCATTCACAATTAAATGATTTACTGATGATGTTCTTACGGAAAATACAAGTGAAGCAACCGGATCAGAAAGACCACCAGCATATTCTAATCCTTCAACAGAAAACAAAGCTAAATCTGCCTGCTTTCCTACAGATAATTCGCCAACATCATTTCTTCCCAATACCGATGCACCACCACGGGTAGCAAGCCATAAAACATCTCTTGCTGTGAGCCAGCATTCTTCTTCTCGAAGCCGTGATAGCATCATGGCATTTCGAATATCCATAAGCATACTTCCAGCATCATTTGACGCAGATCCATCCACACCAATACTCACTCGGACTCCGTTTCCCATCATTTCTTTAATTCTTGCAATACCGCTCCCCAATCGCATATTGGATGTTGGACAATGACTCATCCCCGTTCCCGTTTCTGCCATACGTTGAATTTCTTCATCATTTAGATGAATCGCATGGGCATACCAAGCATTGGAGTTCATCCAACCAAGTTTATCCGCATAAATAGCGGGACGATCGCCGTATTGTTCAATACAAAATGCTTCTTCGTCTAATGTTTCTGCAAGATGGGTATGTATCTGCAACCCATTGGCTAAAGCAAATTCGGCTGTAGATTTCATGAGTTCAGGTGTCACCGAAAAGGGTGAACATGGCGCCAAAGAAATACGCGTCATTGCACCGTCTGTATCGTCATGATATATTGATAGGAGTCGTTCTGTATCTTCCTGAATTTTTGCTTCTGTTTGAACGGTATCATCCGGGGGTAAACCACCTTGCGATTTCCCCAATGACATAGACCCACGTGTAGGTTGAAACCGAATGCCCAATGCTTTTGCACTTTCAATTTCTGCGTCAATAAGCTCATCACTTGTATGGTGGGGGAATAAGTATAAGTGGTCAGAACTTGTTGTTGTCCCTGACTTCATGAGTTCAATCAATCCAGTTTTTGTGCTCACAGAAACAGCTTCTGCTGTTAATTCTCTCCACACTTCGTAATGATTCGTCAACCAACTGAACAATGGTTGATTTTGCATTAATGGAATATTTTTTGTTAGTGTTTGATATAAATGATGATGTGTATTAATGAATCCCGGAAGAACAACCATACCAGTTGCATCTATAACTTTGTCCACCTTTACATCTAATTCATTTGGGCCAAGAGATGTTATTTTATCATCTTCGATTAATATGTGCCCGCCAGAGAATTCTTCTTTCGAATCATTCATTGTAGCAACAGCTAACGAGTTTTTGATTAATATTTTACTCATGATTCCCCCGAAACAAGTAATGGATATTGATTTAAGTTTTCAAATAACGAAATCATTTCCGCTAAATGAGATAGTATTAAGTCACTCTTTCCGTTTGCAAATTGAGCGGATAATATTTCATAATTGGATGAGTCCATTTTAACATCTATCGCTTCTGAATTATATATATAACTCCCATCCGTTAATTTGAGCGACGATTGAATTCCATCGTTTTTTGAGAATAATGTTTTTCCATCTATCCAATATCCTTTTTCTTCCAAATCATAAGTTTGTTTGGAAAGATAGAACTGGGGTTTTGTTTTATATGGATCACCAGATGTTGGACAAAATGTGGTACAATTCCCACATTCGTTACAAAAGTCACCAATATTTATAATTTGTGGTTCTTGAGATAATTTAAATATGCTATCTTGTTTTGAATTAACCCCAGTTTCTGTCTTTGATACTGAATATACAGGATAAGACTTTGGCGATGCCATATAAGATAAATTTGCCAAATTCGGACAGACACTCACACATACATCGCAAACTTCATCACAGTACAAACATCTATCTGCTTCACTCATGGCTTCTTCTTGCGTTAGAGTACGCGTAACCAAATCAAAATTAATCCGTTTATTTGGATCTAAATGTGGCGTAGTGAGTCCATACTCCCGAAAAGCCATTTTCTTTTGATATTCCTTTTTGTCCAGTCGCAGAGTTCGGTCATTTGCATCACTATAACTATGACCAAAAGCTTTTATCATATTTAACGCAGCATTTCTTCCATCGCCCACCGCATTTATAACCGAAGACGCACCACGGACAACATCTCCACCGGCAAAAACATTTGGAATCTTTGTTTCATTTGTTTCAGGGTTGACACGTAAATCTTGCCAAGATAAGAAATCAAATGCAATATCCTGCCCAATAGAAGGAATAATCGTGTCGAATTCTAAATCAATTTCAGATCCTTCAATTTTTACAGGTCTTGCTCTACCACTATCATCTGCTTCCCCCAATGCCATTCTTGAACATGTTAGAAAAATATTTTCAGTATCATTGGCATAAATTTTTTCAGGTGCAGTTAATTCTTCCAATATGATTCCTTCATCTAATGCAGCTACAATTTCTTCGATATCTGCCGGCATTTCTTTCATAGTTCTGCGATAAACAATTGTCACATCGGCTCCTAATCTCCGGGATGTTCTTGCTGCATCCATAGCCGTATTTCCACCACCAATAACGGCTACCCGTCCGCCCAATTCATTTATTTCTCCCCGCCGTACTTTGGATAAAAATGCTAATGGTTCCATTACAATTGGAAGAGATTCACCTTCAATATTTAATTTTTTATTATTTTGAGCTCCAGCACCGAGATATATCGAATCATAATCTTTCTGAAGTGTGTCAAACATGTTTTTATCCACGTCAGAATTGTAATGAATGTTTACACCGACTGATTTCACCAAATCTATATCATTATTGATACTTTCGTCTAACAATCGAAAAACTGGTATAGCATCAGATACCATCCCGCCTGAAAAAGGTTTTGCTTCATAAATATCAACTTTAAAACCATCCATAGCTAAAAAATAGGCACATGATAGTCCCGATGGACCTGCACCAACAATTGCTATTGTTTTCCCATTAAATGGTTTTGGTTCAATTTGGACACCTTGACTATTTTCTTGTGCAAATCTTTTTATTTCTCTGATAAGAAGAGTGCTATCTAAATTGTTCCGAGTACACTTCTGTTGACATAAATGGTCGCAAACTGACCCTGTAACTCCGGGCATTGGATTTGTGTTTAAAATTGTTTCATACGCACTATTAAAATCACCTTGGGCAACATGATGCATATATTCAGGTATTTCTTGGTCTGTGGCGCAATTTTCAATACAGGGAGCAGAAACACAATCATATGCGGTCAATGTTCGAGTTGTTTTGATTGAATCAAAATGTTTATTCTCTTTTTGGTACGCTGGGTTATCTAAAACAGATTCAGCATATAGATTTAATTTTTCTAATCCCGCTCGATGTACGTCTGTTTGCCCTGATCCATTAAATATAAATTCATCAATGGTTGTAGCACCCTTCTCGGAAAACCGCTCATTTATTTCATGTAAATATTGTGCTAACCGAGTATAACCACCCGGTTTTAAGATATCTGTACAAACAGTAATCGGTTTAATATTTGCTGCTAAAACATCTGAAACATTAAATGCATCCATCCCAGCGGAAAATGAAATATCCAATTGTCCATCAAATTCATTTTGGAGTTTTGCGGCCACATTGATGCTGATTGGATGAAGAGATCGCCCACTCATATACATCATTTTTTCATATTCGGGGAAAATGGATTTATGGTTTTGAACTTCCAAAGTGTTGGTCAATTTCAATCCAAATTCAACGCTGTTTTCTTTCGCTTTTTTCTGCAAGTTTTGTATCAGCTTAACACCATCGGGGTATTTCAAATCATGACCAAATGCTTCATCTGGAACTATCACATCTTTATAACTCAGGTGTTGATTTAAAATGTCTCGTAGTTGATCCGGTCCCAATAATGTTGGATTAAGTTTTACGGTGGTATGATACTTTCTTTCTTCAATCAAATACATTCCAATAGCTTCAATTTCATCGGGTGGACAGCCATGCATCGTGGATAATGTGAGGCTATTTGACATTTGTGCCGGAATATTTAAATTTTTCACATTTGGGTAAATATCCGAAATTTCATTTAATCGTTTATCTAATTCATTTTGACCATTTTCCATCAGATTCAAAAAACCTTGAACATTTGCATTTTTTATACCGGCTAAATCATAGCCAGCACTCATATTAAAAATTCCACCTAAATCTGTATTTGTCCCCCAATCATACTTATCTTTCAAAATATGAATTACAATCCAGGCATTTAAATATTCTGAATAGGATTGATGCAACTTTAATTCTTGAGACCATTCGCAATTATAACCTTCATCCTGCATGTCGATACATGGTTTTGATACTTCTAATTCATCTAATGTTTGAATGGTTTTTAACTCAATGTATCGTGCACCCATAAGCCAAGCCAAAATGATATTTTGTGACATTTGTGTGTGGGGACCAGCAGCCACGCCGATAGGCGTTTCCATGAGTTGTCCGTATCGTTGCAACCGAAATACATCTTTCTCATCGGGATTAAAAAACAAATCCTTGGTGACGCCAAAGATAGTTCCCTGCTTTTCTTCTTCAAAAATCCATTTTAATAAATGACTTAATTCAATTGGATAAAGTTTATCTGACATATATCTCTTTTATTATGTGCATTAATACATTTTTTATTACTTTGGACCGATAACTGGCTGTTGCTCTAATATCATCAATAGGAGATATTTCATCATCAACCAATTGAATAGATTCATCTACATCGCTGCCACTAAAAAGGGCGTCTGTAAATGTCTTTAAATAGATGACTGTGGGCGCAACTGATCCCGCCGCTATCTGCAGTGATTTCCAATTATTATTTTCATCTATCTCGTAAGCTATTGCAAAATTCACAACGGATATAGCCATAGATTGACGTAATCCTAATTTATAAAACAGAGATTTAATCGATGATTTTGGAATTACAATCCCCACAACAATTTCATCTGATTCTAATATAGTTTTTCCAACGCCAGTGATAAATTGATGGATTGGTACTACTCTTTCACCTTTTAGCCCAGAAATCTGGATTACTGCATTATGAACATACAATCCGGGTAATAAATCGCCTGCTGGAGATGCATTACATATATTTCCTGCTATCGTAGCTCTATGACGAATTTGAACGCCTGCAAATTGACATGTAGCTTCATATATAGATGAAAAGTGTTTCTTTATTATATCTGATTTTTTCAAATCTTGAACTGTTGTTAATGCACCGATTTTAATATCCGTTTCTGATTCCTTAATTCCGATTAATTCAGGGATTTTTTTAATATCAACTAGCACATCAAGTTTTAATGATGGATTGTCTTGCCAACGGGGTAGCACATCTGTCCCCCCGGCTAAAATATTCAAATCATGATTAGAAAGAAATAAATCTTTCAATTCTTCTAATGATTTCGGAGCAAAATATTTCATGATTGGTTAGCCACAGTTTCGATGGCATTTACAATTTTTTGATAACCAGTACATCTGCAAATATTTCCGGATAAATCTTCTTTGATTGTATCCCGGAGTGGTTGTTCGTGGTCCTTGATTATTTGCTCACCGGATAGAACCATTCCTGGAATGCAATAGCCACATTGAACCGAATGGTGGTCTACAAATGCTTTTTGCATTTCATTCAGTGTACCATTTTTAGATAGTCCTTCAATGGTTGTGATTTCTGCGCCATCAACTTCAACCGCAAGAATTAAACAAGAATTGACTGTTTTACCGTCCAAAACAATAGTACAAGCACCACATTCTCCTTCTCCACAAACTTCCTTTGCACCAGTCAAATCTAACTCATACCGAATATAATCTAACAAACGCAGATCTGCAGAGACATCCGCTTGAATCAGTTTTCCATTAACAGAAAGTGATATGGAATAAGACTGTTTAGCCACCGATTTTTCTCCAGTTTTTTTTAAAGGAGTCAATATTGGGATTAATTGCATCGGGAATTTGTACCAATTGTTGAGCTGAATGAATATCTTTCAATCCAGTACCAGTCACCAAAACAACAGCTGATTCATTAGAAGAAATCAATCCTTTTATAGAAGATTTCTCTAACCCAGCAAAACCGGTCGCAGCAGCAGGTTCGGCAAATACACCTGTCGTTTTGGCTAAAGTATGCTGCGCGTTTAAAATTTCAATATCAGAAACTTTGATACCAGTACCATTTGATTCGGTTACTGCTCGAATGGCTTTTAGTCCATCCCTGGGTAAATCAACAGAAATACTGTCGGCAATCGTACTTGCATTCACTGCAGATAATGTACCCGTGGATAAAGCATTTACAATCGCTGACGAACCATTCGATTGAACTGCATAAATTTTCGGAATTTTTTCAATCCAACCCAGCTTAAACAAATCATAGAATCCTTTATAGACACCACCGATAATGCATCCGTCTCCAACGGGCACAAATACATGATCCGGGCTTTGCCAATTCAATTGTTCAGCAATTTCCAATGAGACCGTTTTCTTGCCTTCAGATAAGATGGGATTAATTCCCGTACTTCTGGAATACCATCCAGTGTCTTTTACCACTTCTGTGGATAAATCAAAAGCATCATCATAACTCCCATTCACTGGGAATAGCTTTGCACCATATTGCATGATTTGAGTGAGCTTTGCTGCTGGTGCAGATGATGGCGCAAAAATGACTGCTTCCATTTCATGAGTCGCTGATAAACATGCCAATGATGCTGCAGCATTTCCAGTAGAAGCAGCAACGATTGTTTTTTGTCCCTGTTCCTTTGCATGTTGTATACCAACTTCCGTTGCCCTGTCTTTCAATGAACCTGATGGATTTCGCGAATCATCTTTCAACCATAATGATTTGATACCGAACGCTTTCGCCAATGAATCTGATTGAATTAACGGTGTTCCACCCACTTGCATTGATGTATTTGTTGGAGATTCTTTAACAGGCAACAATGGAAGAAATCGCCAAATAGAATGATCTACATTTTTCATTAATTCATCTTTAGACCAATCATTATTGATAGCTGAATAATCATAAATGATATCCAAATTTTCACCACATAATTCGCACGTGTAGTGGAAATCTTTTTGTGAAGAAATATCTCCACATGAGATGCATTTTAATCCTATATAATCAAGTTTCTTCATATTACTCGTATTCTTAATAACCTAACTATATTGTTTAGCTAATCCTGTTTTTTCATTGAATTCAGTAATCATATCATCCCACATTTCTTGCTGGTTAAATGATTTGCTCCAATAGGAATCATCATACCATTGTTCATCCAATTCTTCCACAGTTTTGCCTTGTTGTTCAATCCAAGTGAAGTATTTCAAATTGTGCATCCGTTTTTTGTCATAATAGGACAATTCCATCACACCTTCAGAATCCAGGCCCATAAGTTTCGCTTCGAAATCAACCGCTGCACTTTGTGTGGAATAATTGCCATGTTTTTGACGTTCTTCAACCAGACGCGAACCATACATTTCCATTGAATCTGTACCAACGGTGAATACCGTATCATTTTCATTAAATTCATAATATTTAGCCATTTTGATGGCACCCGCAAGGTTGGCAATTCCGGAAATTCCCAATAAGTGAAGTTTTTCAACCACTGCAGAATCAACACCTTGCTCTTTCAAGAAATCCAAACCAGTAGGTTCATTAAATAGACGCATAAGATTAATTGAAATATTATCATCAATTCCAATTACCATATCCATATTTTTCATATTGTGTATCCAAGGGACATGCTTATCACCGATGCCTTCAATACGATGTGCACCATACCCATTATAAAGCAATGTTGGGCATTGTAGCGCTTCCCCTGCAGCAATTTTTATAGCTGGGAGTTTTGTTCGAAGATAGTCACCAGCTCCCAATGTGCCTGCGGAGCCTTGAGTTAAAAATAAACCACTGAATTTAGAATCATTCGTTTTATTCTGCTCATATACATCTTCCATCGCACCACCTGTCACATGGTAATGCCAGAATGGATTTGAGATTTCTTCAAATTGATTTAAGACAACTAAATCATCGCCACGTTCCGCTTTTAATGCCTTTGTTTTATCGTAGATTTCTTTCACATTACTTTCACTGCCAGGTGTCCGATAAACTTCTGATCCAATATCTTCTAACCAATCGAATCGTTCTTTACTCATTTCTTCCGGTAAAACAGATACAGAGCCACAACCCAGCAATGCTGAATTAAAAGAACCGCCTCGACAGTAATTTCCTGTGGATGGCCAAAGGGCTTTTTGATGTGTTGGATCAAATTCTCCTGTAATGAGCCTTTGGACTAATGGTCCAAAAGTAGCACCAACTTTATGAGCACCCGTTGGGAAATATTTCCCTAATAGAATAAATATACGTGCTTTTACGCCGGACAGTTCTTTTGGAACTTCTAAATAATTCACATTCCCAAACCCACCACCAGAAGATACAGGTTCATTTTTCCATGTAATTCGAAATAAATTCCTTGGGTTCACATCCCATAATCCAATTTCTGATAATTCCTGTTTGATTTTATCTGGAACCAGTTCCGGATTTTTCATTTGTTTATATGTAGGAATCAGAATATTCCTTTCCCGACATTGATTGATTGTATTTTCTAATACTTTTTTATTGATTTTCATTTTTCGTCCTTTAATTCAAAACTATTTCTGTACCCGATTCGCTTTTAAGTGCAGATACTGCATTATTAATGGATGTAATGATTGCCCTTTCCCCACCATTTTCTACAAAGGCAATACACGCTCTAATTTTCGGTGCCATACTTCCTTCAGGAAATTGACCATCAGCTAAATATTGTTTTGCTACTTCAGTTGTCATTTGGCGAACTGGCTTTTCGTTTTCTTTTCCATAGTTGATAAAAACATGGTCTACGTCTGTTAAAACAAGGTATATATCACCATCTACAACTTGGGCTAATTTCATTCCAGCCATATCTTTATCGACGACAGCTTCAATGCCAACCAATTCTCCATTTGGCTGTTTCATGACAGGAATTCCACCGCCACCGGACGTAATAACAATGACACGTTTCCCCACCAATGTGCGAATAACTTTCGCTTCAACCAATCCAATGGGTGCCGGAGATGGCACAACTCGCTGCCAATTCTTTTCGGTCCCAGATCGAGTTTCTTTAACAATATATCCTTTGGATTTTTCAAGCTCTTTTGCTTCATCTTCTGTGTAAAATGGACCAACTGGCTTGGATGGATCTTGGAAATCAGGATCATTTTCATCCACAATCATTTGCGTAATAAGTGATGCAATAGGAATTTCTCTTCCGTCTCGTCGAAATGCATTTTGTAGTTGATTCTGAAACATATACCCAATTTCGCCTTGTGTCATGGCATCCACTACATCTAAAGGCATAGATGGAACTAATTTGCTCCCTTCTTCTTGTTGAATCAGCAAATTTCCGGCTTGGGGACCATTCCCATGGGTCAACACCATCAAATAATCCTGTTTATTCATTTTCACCAATTGCTCACAAGAAATTGAAACATTACGGAATTGGTCTTCAGCAGTCCCTTCTTCCCCAGCTTTTTTAATGGCATTGCCA
>JABGZQ010000036.1 GCA_018674655.1 Fidelibacterota bacterium
ATTCTTTCTGGATTCGGACTTTTAGGATTATTAATTACAAGTGAGATTAATTGAACAATAGAATCAAACATCAATCAGATTATTAGAAAAGATTTGTCATCGCGGCCACCCCGCTAGGATTCAGTAAAAACTATAAATTCATTGTTGGTTTTGGATACCGGATAATTTCTTTGAAATTTCCGGTATGACAGGAATAAGAGACGGAATATTATTTACTGATTTTTGTATTCTTGCATCGCCTGGATCAAAGCATCCACCCCCGCCTCGGGCATGGCATTATAAATCGAAGCTCTAAATCCTCCTACAGATCGATGACCTTTCAAGGTCTTTAATCCTCTTCCATCACAAAAGGATAAAAAGTCCGATTCATCTCCCCCATTTGCAAAGATAAAGGGTACATTCATTAGGGATTGATCCTCTTTAGAAATTGGACTTGCAAAAAGAGGGTTTCGTTCAATTTCCGCATAAAGCTTTTCAGCTTTTCTTTTATTCTTTTCTGCCATGGCTTCTATCCCGCCGTTTTCTTTGAGCCAATGCAATGTGCGGTTCACGGTATAAATAGACATGACCGGTGGCGTATTAAACATGGACCTTTTATCAATATGCGTTTGGTAATTCATCATGGTTGGAATGGGGCGATTTACCTTGCCCAAAATATCATCCCGAATAATAACCAATGTTACTCCGGCGGGACCCATATTTTTCTGGGCCCCGGCATAGATCAATCCAAATTGCGATACGTCAATGGGACGGCTGAAAATATCAGAAGACATATCTGCCGCCAAAAATCCATTTGAATTAACCGGCTTCGGGAATGCATGCCATTGAGTTCCGTAGATTGTATTATTGCTGGTCACATGTAAATAAATAGCATCATCACTTTGATTCAAATCTTTCGGAATATGGTTATAAACTGATTCTTTGGATGAACAAGCCACATTCACATTTCCAAATAATTGGACTTCTTTAATAGCTTTGGATGACCATGCACCCGTATCAGTGTAATCTGCGGTTTGGCCTTCGCCCAATAGATTCATAGGGATCATTGCAAACTGTAAGGAAGCGCCACCCTGGAGAAACAGCAACTGGTATCCATCGGGGATATTCAACAAATCACGGGCGAGTGATTCCGTTTCTGCTACCATATCCATAACCGGTGCAGAGCGATGGCTCATCTCCATGAGACTCATCCCATGGTTGTTAAATTCTTTAGCGGCTTGTGCAGTTGCGACCAATACGGATTGATCCAATACAGCCGGACCGGCACTGAAATTATATATTTTTGTCATGTTCGAATTCAAATGATAAGGTACAAATTATGGATAAATTCCCTTTTATTTAAAATAATAAAAAAACCCATCCCGATAAATCGAGACAGGGTTTTTACTTGGAGAGTTATTTATAGATTAAAAGCGATTTTTTCGACGCTTCATACCACCGCGTGGAGGTGGCGGTTTATATTTATCCTGCATACGGTCACGGACTTGCTGTTTCATCTGTCCGTCAAACATGAGCAACTTCACTTGTTGAGTCGGATTAAGTATATCACCTGAATTTTTCACGAAATCAATTCGCGCTTTACTTCTTTTCTGTTCATATGCGGCAACTTTATTCAACAGTTTAGTCGCTTCAGCTTTTGAAATGTCTTCGCCTTTTTTCACTTTTTTATAAAGCGGTGCAAAAAGTTCTTTTTCTTCTTTTCGAATTTCCATAACCTGTTTTTGGTGGGCCCGCATACTTGGGAAAAACTTTTCCGCTTGGACTTCTTTCAGTTCAAGATACTCCGTCAATTTCCAGATCCTCATCATTTCCATTCGTTCATCGTATTGACCGCCGGGACCTCGGAGTTTACCCGGTTGTGCGAACAGGGATCCTATGCCAATAATTGATGCTAAAAATAGGGTTGTTTTTTTCATTGTATTCCTCCTTCGTGCATTGTTGTCACCGGTTCAAATTCTATGTTATCTAAAAATGCTAATGTTTCCCAGATGTCATCACTGCTCTCCACTAGATATTCTGCCAAGTCATAAACGTATTCTTCTGTTTCTGAATCCATGACTTCTAACGGTTTCAGATCGTTTGATGCATAGGCCGCAGGATCATCCGTTAGTTGATTAGTCGTTATTAATCCAAATACCGCCACAAATGCAGCTGCCGTAATTCCATTGATAATTCCCATTTTTTTCACGTGACGTTTTTGACGTTCTCCATGTAATTTTTCTATAAAAGAATCACCATCAGGTGTTTCAAAAATAGATTGGGAAATTTGCTGAAATCGTTTTTCAATATTCATAAGTCAATCCTGCAATTTTTCTTTGAGGGCCGTAACCGCATGGTGATAATTCACTTTGGCCGAATTTTCACTGATCCCCATAATATCGGATATTTCTTTGTAAGGCATTTCCTGGGCAATGCGCATGGTTACAACCATCCTTTGGCGGGAAGGGAGCTTAGCCACCCCATCCCATAATTCTTTTTTTCGCCATTCATCTTCATAACTCGTGTCCATGTATCCCTGTTCCGGGGCCTGATCAAGGTGGAGCATATTGCGCCACTTGTTCCGCCGGAGATAGGTATTGGACATATTGATATTGGCTCGGAATAAGTATGTTTTGAACTCTGATTCAAATCGAAACTTTTTAAGTGCTTTAAACATTTTGATAAAAACATCCTGGGCAAGGTCTTCTGCCTCAACTTCATCTGCGGTGAATTTGATAAAAAATCCGTATGTATTAGGAAGGTGGCGTTTAACCAGTTCATCGAATGATGCTTTATTTCCATCTTGAAATTCCCTGATGAGTTCGTGATCTGTTTTCATGCATTTGCTATTTAGACAAGGGTAAACTTAAAAAGTTAAACTTTTATTACAAAAAAAAGAGGCTATCCCAAATAAATGAAATAGCCTCTTAAAATCCTAATAATTAGGGAGATTATCGAGATCCGCCAGTTTTATCGTCTTTGTCACCTCGTTTGTCGCCGCAATGTTTGGAATACTGCATACCTAAAGCTGTGTATATCTTTATAATCTCAATTTGTCTTTCGCTGAATAGTGCTTCAATTTTACTATTCCGATCGGCAATTAGTTGTTTTAACGCATCTTTTAAATCTTCTCTACTCATGTCTTCAGCTTTTGCCTTTTCTATCAATGCCTTTTGCGCTTCTCCCGATTCATTATTGATGATCTCCAATCCAGATTCCTGATCTGATGTCATTTCTAAAGCACTAACCATGGCATCGTGAGCAACCTGTCTCATTTCTTCCATTTTCTGCTTCATGTCTGCCCGCATGTCTTCAAGCTTTTGTCTTTGTTCATCCGTCAGGAGCGCTTCAATTTCTGCTCGCATGGTTGCTTCCAGTGCCTCTAATTCAGCTTTCGCTGCTTCTCTATCTATAGTGCCATCTTTCGCCTTTTTCATTACTTCTTCCATCTGGCTTTTATAAGAGTCCATAATGGATTTAAGAGACTCTCTCTGTGCTTCGTCTAAGACAGCAAAAACCGACCGAAGATCCATACCACCTCTATCACCGCCTGGGCCTCCACGTGCCTTGGCATCCATACCACCCCCATATAAATAGGGTACGTTATTGTCATCCATCCATCCGAAAAGTTTTTCTTTTTCTTCATTAGAAAGTTTACCCTGCATTTCTGCAGAAACTTTCCATAGGAAGCCAGGATCACGACGATGTTTACCATCTTTTCCGTGGCGATTCAACGCGTCATTCAGGGCATTAATACTTTTTTTACTGAGCCCCACATCCGTATTTAATCCCTCAGAGAATGCCTGCAGTTCAGGGTCGTCAACAAGGATTGTTTCATCCTTCATTAACTTATCACAACCGATGGTCGCAATTATTGCAATGGTTAATAATGTAGACAGTTTTTTCATAATCTTATCCTTCTCAGCTAAAGTTCGGTATCAATTTAGGGCTTATACACTCAATATTCGTATAAGTTAAAAAATGAAAGATAAAGGGCCCTCCAAATATAAATTTGGAGCAGCCCATTTTCTTTTTTTACTGTTTGGAGAGCAGTTTTATTTATTATTTCCTCGGTTTCCGCCCTTACCTTTACGACCCTTGCGGCCGCCGCCTTTTTTCCCTTTTTGACCACGATGTTTTTTCATCCGTAATTCAAGAGCTTTATGGATTTTAATGATTTCAAGTTGGTCATCATTAAATAGCGCTTCCATTTTTTCATTCTTTGTGGCAAAAATATTTTTCAAACCTTCTCTCAAAGTATCTTTATCAATGTCACCGTTTTTGGCCTGTTCAAACAGTGCCATTGCAGCGTCTTGGGCTTCTTGATTTGCTTCACCAAAAGCTGTAACCTGTTCAGCTGTCATGCCTATAACATCAACCATAACTGATTTAGATGAATCTTTATAAGCTTGGCGTTCTGTTACTCGATCAGCTTTATTTTGGTCGATCTGCGCTTTTTGTTCTTCTGTAAGCAAGGCATCAACTTCTGCTTGCATCGCCTCTTTTAAAGCATCCATTTGTGATCGGGCATCTTCTTTAGAAAGAGAGCCATCTTTTACCTGTTCATGAATTACTTTGAATTTTTCTTTATATGCGACCATGATCGCTTTAAAGGTTACTTTTTGGTCATCGGTTAATACCCGGACGATACCGCCAAAGTCATTTTTTCCTTTTTTACCACCTTTGGATTTGGCGCCCCGTTTTTTGTTATCACCAAATAATGGAATATCTTTTTCGTCCATCTTTTCAAACAGACGTGCTTTTTCTTCATCGGTTAACGTAACAGCCAGTTCGCCAGCGATTTTCCATAAGAAGCCTGGTTCACGATGTTTCCCCCCGCGTCCATGGCGATTTAGAACATCGTTTAAACTCTTTGTGGATGACTTGCTGAGACCTAAGTCTGAAGCCAATTCAGACGAAAAGTCTTGAAGTTCCTGACTATCCAAATCAACAGCATTATCCAGCAATGGATTATCACATCCAATGGCCAAAAATAAAAATGTTGAAATGGGTAAGATTATTTTTTTCATTTTCTGATTCCCTTTTTTGTTATTTTCGAATGTTTCATTTTCTCTATTAGATGCACTAAGCCAGCTATTAGTTAAACTATTGATCAATATTTATTTTTTAACATAATACTGTATTAGGCCAAACATATAGTTTTTTATACGATTATTGTTTCACTAATTTTTCATATGCTCTATTCCAATAGAAACTTCAAAGCCAACCCCAGCCAGGATTCAGCCATTACCCATCCCCCGGCTCCACTTATGATTTTAGCCGGCGCGGGAACGGGAAAAACATCTACCTTATTGCATCGCATCCGTTATCTGGTTAATTCAAAAATAGTTGATTCAAAACATGTTCTATTACTTACCTTTACAGAAAAAGCCACTGCAGAGGCTAATCATACCATTCATCATATTCTTGGAAATGAGGCTGAATCAATTTTTGTGGGCACATTCCACAGTTTTTGCCACTCCATTATGCGTCGGTATGGTCCTGAAAACCGTATGGATGATGTGCTATGGCAGGAAAGCGATATTCTCTACTATCTCATCCATCACTTTGATGAAATGGATTTTATACAGTCGCGTGTTTTCTCCGATAATCCCGTTAAAGCCATTCGGGACTCATTCATTCCTTTTTTCAACAGGGTTAGTGATGAACTGCTTTCACCCGCTGACCTGGAAAATAAAATTCAGAATATGGAAGATACCCAGGATTGGTTTGAAAATAATTTTCCCGGTATCCACCCGGAGAGCACACGGTTCAATGATGTAAGTTACCAGTTAAATGATTTAGTGAAAGCACATGCGTTTTTCCAAAAAGGTAAGGCCAAAAATAATGCCCTGGATTTTGGCGATATGATTTTCGGGTGTTACGAAGTTCTAAAAAACAACCCTTCCGTTCTTACTCAAGTTAGAAATGAATTCCGGCATATTTTTATCGATGAATATCAGGATAACAATTACGCTCTGAATAAAGTTGTGAATCTCATTGCAGAAAACAATCCTAGCATTACGGTAGTTGGGGACGAGGATCAATGCATCTATTCTTTTCGCGGTGCGAATTACTACAATATTTCAGATTTCCGAAATCGGTATAAATCCCATCCGAATTATGCAGAAATTCCCCTGGTGGAAAACCGAAGGTCAACTCAGAAAATTCTTGACCTTGCAAATGCTACAATCAGCCAAAATCCAGATCGAACACCCAAGAATCTAAAATGCCTCCCCGATGCTAAGACAGGCCCGAAACCACAATGGATTCAGATGAATAAAAAAGAAACATTAGAAGCTTTGCCGGATTTAGTGCATTCTTTAATCCAGAATGGAAAAGCACTTTATGGTGATATCGCCGTCATTTGCCGTGGGTGGGCAAATGTTAGAGATATGGCCGATGCCTTGCAAAAATCCGCCATTCCTGTTGATATACATATAGAGAAATTTTTTGATGTACCAATCGTAAAAAATGTCCTTGCCTGGGGACACTTACTATCTAAAGATGATCATGCCCACTTTGCATTATACCGGATACTGAGAGAACATTTGGGCGAAACATGGGCAAATACATTTTTTCAATCCATGGAAAAAACCACTATTGAAGAAAAGCTCGACCAACTGAAGTCACAAGCAAAAGAATCAAAAGAGATCACTTTCGTTATGCAATCATTCGAAACACTTCAGAAATCATTAGGAAAAAAGTTAAAAGCAGACGAAATGGTTTGGGAAATATTGACTGCTTTGAAAAAAACTCATTTAATGACTTCAATGCGGATGGCGTATAGATATTCTCAAAGGCTTAACCTTGCTAATGCAGGTAAAATTTTAAATCTTGCTGAACAATTTATCAACAAAGACCCCAATGCATCCTTCAGCAATTGGCTCGATTTTATGGAAGTTATGTCTTTGGCTTCGAACCAGAACGCTGCTCAACCGGAACTCGAAAAGGATAATCTCGCTGTGCAAGTAATGACCATCCACCAGAGCAAAGGACTCCAGTTCCCCGTTGTGATAATGCCTTTTCTCTACAGTGGAAGTTTTCCTTCAAGTCTAAAGAAACACCCAACCATTAATCGATTACCGACCTCCTGGATGGCTTGGGAGCAGAATGCAGATACCCCATTTCGAATCCTCCACGAACGGGAAGAACGGCGCGTATTTTATGTAGGTATCACCCGCGCAGAAACATATTTATATTTATACGGACCTACGAAAAGACAATCTCTTTTTACAAAAGAATTAGAAAACCTGAAACCACAGCCCATGGAGATTAAGACCATGAATGAACATGAAGAAAAAACAGTTTCACTGAGTGAAAGACGCCAAAGACTTTTGGCAGATTTGAACCGGGAAATCGCTGCCAATCAATTGGAAAACGCGCGAATAATTTTGGAAGAGATGGAACGAGATGATCTCCCCAAAGATTTAACCGATTCAGGTCAACCGAAGGATGTCTCTGGTATACTTCATCTGTCCTCTACCAAAATTGATACCTACAATTCCTGTCCGTTGAAATACAGGCTAAAATACATTGATAAAATCCCTGAAAGAAAAACGCGTGCTACTGGAGAGTTTGGTTCTATTATGCACAGCATATTGGAAGAATTTCACGGACTTGAAGTTGCAGACCAAACTGAGAAAGTGTTATTTGATCTTCTTGAAAAACACTGGCGTGAAGATTCTTTCGAATACCGCCAGCGCGGGGAAGAATTTCGCAAGCAAGGTGAAGAATTATTATCCGATTATTTTCGGTTTATACAAGAAAACCCCCCTAATGTTTTGGGACGGGAAAAATCCTTTTCCTATACCATGAATAATATTAACGTAAAGATTTCAGGGAAGATTGATCGTATTGATCAAGATGGTGATTTGCTTGGTATTGTAGATTATAAAACAAGTAAAAAGAAGGAAAAATCCGAAAATAATTTGCAAATGGCATTGTATTCGGAAGCCATTTTACGTGATGCCGTCCCCGGGATCAATGGTAATCCTGGAAATGCAAGTTTACACTTTTTACGGTATGGGGATGATCCCTTGTCATCACACAATTTCTCTGAGGATGATTTAGAAATAAGTCGGGAAAAAATTCGTGAAGTTGCAAATGGCATTCGAACAGGATCCTTTGAAACTAAAAAGAGTGATTATAATTGTCAGTACTGCGACTATAAAGATTTCATCTGCCCGGCTTGGGAAGATTGATTTTTTTCTGTTACAAATAACGAATAGCATCTAAATTAGTGGACTTTGATTCCATAATGAGGAGGTAATGGTGAAAAAATATATCCTTTTTCTAATGTTGATCGGACTTGGTTTCGCTGAATCTATCGCTGATAAAACAAAATCCATGGATAATATGGATGGATATTTAAATCTTTATTGGGAAAATGAAACGGGAAAACTATGGCTGGAAATTTCCGATTTTAATGAAGAATTCCTATATGTGAATTCACTCATGGCAGGGATGGGTTCCAATGATGTGGGCCTGGACCGGGGTCAGTTGGGCAATGGAAGAATTGTATATTTTCATCGAGTCGGCCCGAAAGTGTTAATGATTCAGCCCAATTATTATTACCGGGCTGTGACTGATGATCCCCGTGAAAAAAAGTCGGTTGAGGATGGGTTTGCAAAATCTACCCTTTGGGGGTTTACAGTAGAAGCAGAAGAGGACAACCGTGTTTTAGTTGATGCCACAGACTTTTTTCTGAATGATGCCCATGGTATTGTTTCTCGATTAAAAAATCAAAAAATGGGGAATTACAAGGTGGATAAAAGTCGATCAGCCATTCACCTCCCGGCTACCATGAATTTTCCGAACAATACGGAAGTGGAAGCTCTCATGACCTACACAGGGTCGAATCCGGGAAAATATGTTAGACAAACCACACCGACGGCAATCGCCATAACGATGAGACTCCATCATTCATTTGTTGAACTTCCAAATGACAATTATACGCCAAGAAATCATGATCCTCGAGCGGGATATTACCCCATGTCCTTTCAGGATTATGCTGCACCATTGGACGAATCCATTTACAAACGGGTGATAACGCGTCATCGGTTACACAAGAAAAATCCCAAAGCCAGAACGAGTGAAGCGGTTGAACCCATTATTTATTATATAGATCCCGGCGTCCCGGAACCGGTGAAATCAGCCATGCTGGAAAGCGGTGGTTGGTGGAATCAAGCCTTTGAAGCGGCAGGATATAAAAATGCTTTCCAGATGAAAGTACTGCCGAAAGATGCGCACCCCATGGACGTCCGATACAATATGGTTCACTGGGTCCATCGTGCCACTCGAGGATGGTCCTATGGCAGTTCCGTTGACGATCCGCGTACAGGAGAAATTTTGAAGGGAAACGTATCTCTTGGTTCACTCAGATTGCGCCAGGATTACCTCATTGCTACCGGATTATTGGCACCTTATGATAATGGCACTGCAGTCCCCGATTATATGCGTGCATTAGCTTTGGCAAGAGTCCGCCAACTTGTGGCACATGAAATTGGCCATACCATTGGATTGGCTCATAACTATATCTCCAGTACGGTTGATCGTGCGTCCGTAATGGATTACCCTCACCCAAAAGTCACTGTTAATAAAAAGGGGGAAATCGAATGGCAGGATGCCTATAGTGTGGGCATCGGGGAGTGGGATAAAATATCTGTCGCCTACGGCTATCAGGATTTCCCAAAAGGAACCAACGAAAAGGAAGCATTAGAAGAAATCATTCAAGATGGTATCCGTCGCGGATACACATTTATTACAGATCAGGATGCAAGGCCACTGGGTTCTGCCCATCCCACTGCTCACCTTTGGGATAATGGAAAAGATCCAGTATCCGAGTTACAAAATTTAATGGCAGTCCGTAAAGTAGCGCTGGATAATTTTGGTGAGAATAATATTAGAATGGGTCAACCCTATAGTGATATAGAGGATGTACTGGTTCCTATATATTTTCTCCATCGGTTTCAAATTGAAGGTGCAGCCAAAGTGGTGGGTGGATTGAATTTCACTTATGCCCTTCGAGGTGACGGCCAAATGGTAACAGAATTCCTCGACCCAAAATTCCAAATGGAAGCCTTGGATGGGCTCATCGGTACACTACAACCGGATGCATTAACTTTAAGAGAGGAACTTCTTCAACTTATTCCTCCCCGTGCTTCTGGGCGAGGCCGAACCCGTGAATCTTTTAATTCCAGAACCAGTGTTACATTTGATGGCGTCAGCCTTGCGGAAACTGCCGCCAACCTGACTTGTCGAATGATCTTTCATCCTGCCCGGGCAACACGTTTGGTTGAATACAACGCTCGAAATACCAAACAACCGGGATTGGAAAAAGTTTTAAACGAAATAATTAAAGAAACAATATTACAATCGGCCCCTACAGGACTTGAGGGTGAAATAAAACGGAATGTTGATTTTGTCATCCTCGATCATCTCATGAGTTTGACTATAAATAAAAATACATCCCCCGCTGCCCAATCGATCGCCATGGCGCAAGTGAATTCATTATCACTCAAATTGTCCCGTAACCGTGGAAAATCATCCCGAGATAAAGCCCATTTCAATATGCTTCAACATCGAGTCAAAACCTTCCTGGATGAACCGGAAGAATTTGAACCCATAAAAGTACCAAAAGCACCGCCAGGATCGCCAATCGGCACCACATTCGGATGTACATTTGAAAATCCATTCAACAATAATTCTCAATAAAAGGAAGTTAAAATGAAACGGAATATCCTATTTATCCTAGTACTGATATCTGCCATCCTTTCTGCTGATGGACTGGATATGAAAAAATTTAAAGGAATGAAAGCCCGGAGTATTGGTCCCGCCGGTATGAGCGGCCGTGTAACAGCCATTGATGTTGTCCTTTCCAATACGGATGTCATTTATGTCGGTACCGCCTCTGGCGGCCTTTGGAAATCCGAAAGTGGCGGCATCAAATGGGAACCCATTTTTGATGATCAAAAAGCCGCTTCCATTGGGGACGTAACGGTTGATCCCACCAATCCAGACGTGATCTGGGTGGGTACTGGCGAAGGCAATCCGCGGAACAGTCAATCGGCTGGTTTTGGTGTGTATAAAAGTATTGATGGCGGTAAATCTTGGGATTTCAAAGGGTTGGGTGAAACGCGGAATATTCACCGAGTTTTGATCAATCCCCATAATCCCGATGAAGTATATGTGGGTGCCCAAGGTGCTGCATGGGGCGAGAGTGAGCACCGAGGTGTGTATAAAACATCTGATGGCGGCGACTCTTGGGAAAAGATTCTCTACATTGATGAAAAAACCGGGATTGGTGAATTGGTCATGGATCCCCGTAACCCAGACAAACTGATTGCCAATATGTGGCAGTTTAGACGGTGGCCATGGTTCTTTAAATCCGGTGGTCCAAGTTCAGGAATGCACATCACATTTGATGGGGGTAAAACATGGAAAAAACGAACGGATAAAGATGGCCTGCCCAAAGGTGATTTTGGCCGCATGGGCATTGCTATTGCACCGAGCAATCCGAAACTGATTTATGCCCTGATAGAATCAAAAAAAAATGCACTATATAAATCAGAGGATGGCGGTTTTAAGTGGAAAAAAGTATCCGATAAAAAAATTGGCGGCCGCCCTTTTTACTATGCGGAAATCTATGTAGATCCGGTGAATGAAAATCGCATTTATAATCTCCATACCTATGTGACTGTTTCCAATGATGGGGGTAAAACGTTTGGTTCCCTCATGACGGCTTACGGAGCAAATGGGGTTCATCCGGATCACCATGCATTCTGGGGTCATCCCACCAATCCCAATTTCATAATTGAAGGGAATGACGGTGGATTGAATTTTTCAATGGATCGGGGTAAAACGTGGCGGTTTGTGGAGAACCTCCCTGTGGCCCAGTTTTACCATATTAATTATGACATGGATTGGCCTTACAACGTCTATGGCGGCATGCAGGATAATGGTTCCTGGCGCGGCCCTGCTTATATGTGGCGCTCTGGCGGTATCCGAAATTCATATTGGGATGAGTTGGCGTTTGGTGATGGATTTGATGTAGTGCCTCACCCCGGGAATTCCCGTTTTGGTTATGCCATGAGTCAACAGGGAAATGTGAGCAGATACGACTTGGTTACAGGACATCAGCAAATGATTCGTCCCGTACACCCCAATGGAGAATATCTCCGTTTTAATTGGAATGCGGCCATTGCTCAGGATCCATTTGATGAAGATGCCATATTCTTTGGCAGTCAATATGTTCATTACAGTACCGATCGCGGAAACAATTGGGATATTATTTCTCCGGACCTCACCACCAATGATCCGGAAAAGCAAAAACAGCACGAAAGTGGCGGATTAACTTTTGATGCTACCGGTGCAGAAAACTATACCACCATTCTTGCCATTGAACCGAGTTCATTAGATCGCAACGTAATCTGGGTGGGTACGGATGATGGTAATGTGCAACTCACTACTGATCGCGGAAAAACTTGGAAAAATGTCGCAAAGAAAATCCATGGTGCACCTGTGGGCAGTTGGGTAACACAAATTAATGCATCCAAATATGATCCAGCTGAGGCTGTAATAGTCATAAACAATTACCGCCGTAATGATTGGAAACCCTATGTTTTCAAAACAAATAATTATGGGAAATCATGGAAGTCCATTGCAGATGAAGAAAAAGTATGGGGTCACGCATTGAGTTTTGTTCAAGATCCAATTGAGCCAAATCTCCAATTCTTAGGAACAGAGTATGGTCTTTACTTCACCTTGAATAATGCCAAAACCTGGACAAAATGGACCAGTGGCTATCCCACAGTTTCTACCATGGATTTAAAAATTCACCCAAGAGAAAATGACCTTGTAATAGGTACATTCGGACGGGCAGCCTACATCCTGGATGATATTCGCCCATTGCGGGAAATGGCTTCTACCAAAAAAGATTTGATGGATAAACGGCTCCATTTTTTCGAACCACCCACTGCAGTACTGGCAATTAATCGCCAAGCGTCAGGTACACGGTTTGAAGCCAACGCCATATTTACAGGGGAAAACCGTGGTCGTGGCGCCATGCTGACTTTTGTATTTAATTCAGATAAGAAAAAGAAAGAAAAACCAAAAAAAGATAAAGGGGATAAAAAAGGGAAACCGGAAAACAAAAAAGAGAAGGTAACCATGGAAGTCCTTGATGAAGACGGGAAAGTGATTCGTACAGTGAAACACAATGTGGAGGCAGGCATAAACCGCGTTTATTGGGGATTACAGCGCAAAGGGGTTCGATCTCCCAATGCACCTAAACCAACCAAGCCAAATGCGAGAGAACCGGGTGGTCCTCCCGTTTTACCCGGAGAATACACCATTCGTTTGTCCCATGGGACGGACACAACCACCCAAGTTGTGAATGTTATTTTAGATCCACGTGTGGGTATTAATACGCGTAATCTGGAACAACTCCAGCCCATTTATCAACGGCAAATGGAAATTACAGCGTCAGTTACAAAAGCCATGGATCGCATTCGGGAATCCAAAAAGATCGTTGAATCTGTGAATAAAATGCTGGATGTAAAGAAGAATAAATCCCATAAGACACTCCAAAAAAATGGGAAATCCATGAGCGACAGTTTAAAGGTTTTGGAAGAACTGATCGTGAACAAAAAAGGACTCCAGGGTATCGTGAGAAGTCCCCAAATACTCAGTGGCAAGATTAGCGCCCTCAACTGGTATTTATACAGTAACTTGACCGGACCTAATAAAAGTCACGATTATCTGCTTGATTATTCTGAAGCAGAAACGGAAAAAGTCCTCGACCAAGTTAATCAGTTCTATAAAGAAGAATGGCCGAAATATCAGACCGCCGTTGAGGATGCGAATCTTTCCCTGTTTAAGGAATTTACACCAATCAAAATAGATTAGAGAAATTGAGGTAATAATGATTAATAGAAGAAAATTCATCAAAACAATGTCAATGCTGGGACTCAGTATGCCGGCAATGGCAAAATCAATTTCCAGAAATTCAGGAAATAGCTCCCTAGCTAAACACAATCCAATTATTGTATGCAGCCGTGGTGAAAAATGGGGCAAAAAAGTTCTCAAGCCCGGTTGGTCAATTCTTAAGAAAAATGGATCCCTTTTAGATGCTGTTGAGCAATCGGCAAATATCACCGAATTAGATCCGGAAGATGGGTCTGTTGGGTTTGGAGGACTGCCAAATGAAAATGGTGTGGTGCAACTGGATGCTTCTATTATGTATGGGCCGACCCATAATTGTGGATCTGTTGCAGCCATTGAGGGTATCAAAACGCCATCATCTGTTGCGCGCCTGGTCATGGAACGAACCGATCATATCCATATTGTGGGCAAGGGTGCCCAGAATTTTGCCAAAACCCATGGTTTTAAAGTTGAAAATCTTTTAACGGAACGGTCAAGAAAAAGTTGGCTGAGATGGAAAGAGAATTTATCGGATAAAGATGATTGGTTCCCTCCTGCTGATGGCAATTACGATTCAGATCGATCCACCGGAACCATCAATGTATTAGCCATAGACAGTGCAGGTGATATTGCAGGTATTACCACAACCAGCGGACTGGCCTGGAAAATTCCTGGCAGGATCGGTGATTCGCCTATTATTGGTGCAGGTTTATACCTGGATAATGAGGTTGGAGCGGTCGGTGCCACAGGTCGTGGAGAAGAAATTATTCGTACCTGCGGCTCCTTCTTTGTGGTTGAACAAATGCGTGCAGGTAAATCCCCCCAGGAAGCCTGTGAAGCCTTGTGCGAACGAATTATTTATATCAACGGTGGTAGAGACAAAGTCAATTTCAATGACAAAATTATCGCTGTAAATAAAAATGGCGACGTTGGCTGTGCTTCAATATTAGGTGGAAAAGGACGAGAACCCAAACTGGCCTATTGGTCCAATAAAGGATTTAAAGTCTTAAAAGGGACTTACATCATCGAAAATTAATTAGCCGTAACAGTCCAGGTGATTATTCCTGAGAATTTACTCCCTTTTATGAGCGCTTTTTTAGGCGAAGTTGTCGCCGATTGATCAATGGCTGTTCCATTACCTGTCACAGTATATTTATATATTAGGCTACCATTTACATCTTCAAGGTTGACATAGGTGGTATCCTTTCCTTCCCAATCAGTAACAATCAATGTAGATGCCACTGATTTCCCTGCCTGCAAATTGAATGAAAGATCAATGGCTTCATCAAATGTGAAATTATCGCCGCGTACACTGAACGAAAAAGCAGATGACGTATTGATTACAACAGGGAGATTCTCCACCAATCCATGATCCGGGTCAGGTGGCCCCACACAGGAAGACAAGATATAAGATAAAAGGATAAAAGATAAAAATTTCTTCATTCTTCTATTTCCTTGGGTTGATCTCCCTGCCCAAGTTGGAGTTCGTCAATCTTATCCATGGGTTTTTCCAATCCCCGGCGACGGGTTCCAGCCAGTTCCTCGTAATGATTAGAAACCGTTCCTAACGTTTTTCCCAATGCATCCAGTTTCTCAATGAATTTTTCCCATTGCTCCTTGAACGTTACCACCAGTTTCTGCATTTCCCCTGCCCGTTGCTCCATATGAAAATTTGAAACTGCTTGACGGATGAGGGACAAGATTGCATATAATGTGACCGGAGAGCACAGCAATATTTTTTTACCCAATGAAAAATCGATAAGTTCGTGATCCTCCTGGTTCAAAAATGAATAAATACTTTCATTCGGGATAAACATAAGTACATAATCCACTGTACCGGCATTGGGATCAATGTATGAGCGTTTTGAAATTGCCTTTACGTGGTCTCTAACATCTTTCAAAAATGCTTTCTTTTCATTTTCCTGTTCAGATTCATTTTCTGAAGCAAGAAAGCCCTCATAATGGCTTAGGGGGAATTTCACATCCATATTAACATGCTTTCCATCGGGAAGGTGAAACTTGAAATCTGGACGATCTGATCCTTCCTGGGTTTGTTTCTCGTAATTAATTCCTTCGGTCAATCCGATGAACGCCAGAATGTCTTCCACCATTCGTTCACCCCATTGCCCTCTCGCTTGAGAACTGGAAAGAATTTGCCGTAATTGTGAGGTTGTATCAGACAGTTCAGTGATACCTTTTTTAGACTCAACCATTTGCCCGGTGAGTTCTGCCGTTTGCTTATTCAACCCTTCCAATTGTTTTTTCATTCCATCCAAACTTGAATCAATTAACTTTTTCTTTTCATCCATTTGGGAGTCAGATGATTTGAGTAATTCTCCAAATTTGTTTTCGGTCAATTTTAAAAATGTATCCAGATTCTGATCCAATGCCTTTTTAGATAAATCACCAAATTCTGCTTTAAGCTGATCTCTGCTGGATTGGGCAGCATCAATTTCTTTTTGGCGTAAAAACCAAATAATGGTTGCACCAGCGCCAAACCCAACCAGAAATAAAATAATACCAGAGATAAATGTCATGTGGTTTCTACACTTCCTTTTAATCCCAATTCGTCTGCTTTTACTTTGAGCGCATCAATGACAAATTGAATATGTTCAGTTAAATCAACGTCTAATTCCTCTATTCCTAAATAAATATCATCCCGACTGACACTGGCGGCGAAAGACTTTTGTTTTAATTTCTTTTTCACTGATTTTGGCTTCACCTCTAAAATAGATTTTGACGGTCTAACATAAGTAACAGCAAAGATAAAACCCGTTAATTCATCTACAGCAAATAATGCTTTTGCCATATCTGTATTCCGAGGAACACCGCTATAGGTGGCATGCCCCATAATCGCTTCTGTAATCGACTCAGGATATCCTTTTTCTTTTAATATTACATTTCCACGGGCCGGATGGTCCTCCATCGAAGGATACATTTCATAATCAAAATCATGCATGAGTCCTGTCAAACCCCATTCATCCGGGTCACCATTATATTTTTCTGCCATTTTCCGCATGGCCTGTTCCACGCCATAAGCATGTCGCCGAAGACTATCAGACTTGGTGTATTCGTGAAGCAATATAATGGCGTCGTCTCTGGATGGATAATTGCCCATCAAACGCCCATCAAATCCACCACCAGACGAATTACCTCACCCGTAGCGGATCCTTTATTATGGTAGGATAAATCTCTGTCTCCCCAGGCTGTGCCCGCTATATCAAAGTGACACCAGGGAATATCTTCGCCTACAAATGCTTCCAGGAATGCGCCGCCGGCAATGGAGCCGGCCTGCATGGGTGCGCCCACATTTTTTACGTCAGCTATCTTGGATTTCACCTGTTCCAAATATTCATCCCAAAGGGGGAATTCCCACACTTTTTCTGCAGTGGTTTTTGATGAAGATTTAATTGCATTTATTAATGAAACATCAGTCCCCATAATTCCTGTAGCCACATGACCCAGGGCCACCACCACGGCGCCAGTAAGTGTGGCAAAATCAATCATATATTCCGGATCGTAATATTTGGATGCGTAAGACAAAGCATCAGCGAGAATGAGCCGGCCTTCTGCATCCGTATTTAACACTTCGATGGTTTTTCCATTATAGGCTGTGAGTACATCTCCCGGACGGTAGGCCTTATCTCCACTCATATTTTCTGTAGATGGAATGATACCAATAATATTCATTTTGGGTTTCAGTTCTGCCACCGCTTTCATCACACCCAACACAACACCGGAGCCGCACATATCATATTTCATTTCATCCATTTTTGCCGATGGTTTGATGGAAATACCGCCACTATCAAATGTGAGGCCCTTTCCCACCAATACTTTGGGTTTTTGTTTTTTGGGTCCACCCATGTATTCCATTATGATAAATTTCGGTGGTACCTCCGTACCAGAAGCCACGCCAGCCAGCGCGCCCATCCCCATCTTCGTAAATTTTTCACGGTCAAATACGGTCACTTTCATTCCGCCGGATTTCCCGATTTCTTTCGCATTTTCGGCTAAATGTGTCGGTGTGGCCACATTCCCTGGTCGGTTTTCAACATTTCTGGCAAGACAAACACCATTGGCGATTATAGTCCCTTTTACCACCGCTTTTTTATTCCCACCAATGATCGTGGCACCTATCATATCAAAAGGATCGTCATCAGTCGTTTTGAATTCATTGAATTGATAGCTACCCAACACGAGGCCTTCCGCAGCAGCTTGGGAATGATAATTCTCTTTCGCATCCACCGGCATAAGGAAAGACACGGAATCTATTTTATTCGCATTACAGGCTTTGGATACCCCACCGCCTGCTTTTCGAAGCGCTTCTGCATTAAGTTTGCCCCGTTTTCCCATTCCAAAAACAAAGGCAATGGCCCCCTTTTTCCCCACAACTGTTTTGACTTCCCCCGCTTTACCTTTAATGAGATTCGCAGCTAGAGCATTGGAAAGTCCTCTGCCTAATTCACGGTTTACACCTTGAAATTGTCTGGTAAGTTTTAGGTCATCATAAATGCCAACCGCCACCGCATCTGACTTGATCTTGCGCCAATCGCCTGAACTATGTTTTAATTGTGAAAGATGTGCCATCTTTATCCTCAAATTTTGAATGGATTACATATTAACTATCAATAAAATTAGCTTATCCATGTCCATTTTCAAATATGGGATATAAAAAGTTGTAATAGCCAATCGAATAATTTTAAGTTGGAGATATCTTTAAAATACGATGCAAAGCAAAAAGGAATACAAATCTTTCTAAATTGCCCCGGCGACCAAACTTTCCACAACCGATGGATCTGCCAGCGTGGATATGTCACCCATATTATCTGTATCACCTTCGGCAATTTTTCGTAGAATTCGTCTCATAATCTTCCCAGATCGTGTTTTAGGCAATGCAGGTGTAAATTGAATTTTATCTGGTTTTGCATGGGGGCCAATATCATTGGCAACTCTTGATCTTATATCATTTATGATGACATCAGATGGTTCTTCACCCGTCATTAATGTAACAAATGCATAGATTCCCTGTCCTTTGATATCATGGGGAAATCCAACCACAGCCGCTTCTGCAACACCCGATGCTTTACCAATGCCACCTTCTACTTCTGCCGTTCCGATTCGATGACCAGAAATGTTAAGCACATCATCCACCCTTCCTGTAATCCAATAATAGCCATCATCATCACGTCGGGCACCATCGCCCGTAAAGTAATACCCAGGAAATTGCGAAAAATAAGTGTCAATGAACCGATCATGATCACCATAAAGTGTTCGCATTTGTCCCGGCCAAGAAGATTTAATGGCGAGTAACCCGGATACATCATTCCCTTCTATTTCTTCCCCAGATTCTGTCAATAGTACAGGTTCAATGCCGAAGAATGGAAATGTGGCTGATCCTGGTTTTGTAGGAATAGCCCCTGGCAATGGTGTCATCATAATGCCACCGGTTTCAGTCTGCCACCAGGTATCAACGATTGGACACTTCTCTTTCCCAACAATACTATGATACCACATCCATTCAGGTTCTTTAATGGGTTCGCCGACTGTTCCTAATAAACGCAAAGTAGATAAATCATACTTTGTAACCCAATCATTCCCTTCCTTCATTAATGCCCTTAATGCGGTAGGTGCCGTATAAAATAAAGTGATTTTATGTTTATCCACCACTTCCCAGAATCGGCCATAATCTGGAAAATTAGGTACACCTTCAAACATCACAGATGTGGCACAATTGGATAATGGTCCATACACAATATACGAGTGACCCGTAATCCAACCGATATCAGCTGTACACCAATAAATATCTTCTTTTTTATAATCAAAGACCTGTTCGAAAGAATAATTAGTGTATAAAAGATATCCCCCAGTTGTATGAAGTACCCCTTTGGGTTTTCCTGTGGATCCTGAGGTATATAAAATGAATAGTGGGTCTTCAGCATCCATTTCTACCGGTTTACAATCGGCATTTACATTAGACATTTCCTCTTTCCACCATACATCTCGTCCATCAACCATATCCACCGATTCACCCGTTCGATCAACCACAATAACATGTTCAATTGATGGCGTTTGAGAAACGGCTTTATCTGCGTTGGCTTTCATGGAAATATCTTGTTTCTTTCCCCGCACACCCGTGTCTTGCGTAATTAATATTTTACATTCGGAATCATTTATACGATCCCTTAGGGAATCCGGGCTGAAGGCACCAAAAACCACTGAATGGATAGCGCCAATTCTGGCACAAGCCAACATGGCTACTGGTAATTGGGGAACCATTTGCATATATAGACAAACACGATCCCCTTTTTCAACACCTAAATTTTTAAGAACGTTCGCAAATTTTTGCACTTCACTCAATAATTCTTCATATGAAAAATGTTGATCTTCAGTTGGATTATTTCCTTCCCAAATGAGGGCTGTCCGTTTTCCATTCCCCGCTTCAACATGGCGGTCTAAACAGTTATAGCTTACATTGAGTTTTCCACCCACAAACCATTTGATATCAGCATTGGCAAAATTAAAATCTCCCACTGAATCCCATTTTTTCATCCAAGATAATCGTTCGGCCTTTTCCGCCCAAAATGCATTTCTGTCTTGAACAGAAATATCATACGCTTCTCTGAATTGATCCATATTTCCGACATGCGCATTTGCTGAGAATTCTGAAGATGGGTTAAATACTTTATTCGACATGATTTACTCCTAATTATGAAGGTTTTTATAAAGGGTTAAAATAATTTTTCGCGCTAATCCACATAATATATTTATTGAAATGGTATTAGAGTTTCTCATAATGAATGGGATCTACCCAACCTAAAACTTATGTCAAATTTGGTCATTTACATTCATCAGCTCTTCTCTGTCATCTATATCCTGAAAAATAGCCTTAGACTGAATGGGAACTTCCTTTACATCTTCGATATATTTTTGAATTAATGGTTTTGCTCCTCGATCACCACTTATTTTTTTTAATTCACTGAATAAATGTGAAGGGAATATTACAGGATTCCCACGTTTCCCATTATTGAAAGGGACAATTATTTTATTGCTATCAAATTGTTGAACAAGTTGGTTAATTATTTTAGAGGAAATGAAGGGCATGTCACCAAGTATGAACATAATACCATCTGAATCAAGGTTTTCCATACCAGACACTATTGAAGTTGCCATTCCCTCCATCCAATTATTATTGTGAATGAATGAAACTGGGTAATTTATTAATTCCCTTTTCACTGTATTACTATCGTTTCCTAAAACAACCCTTACAGGATCTAAGGATGATTCCACTGCGGCGCCCACAGTAGAAGATATAATCGACATACCATTCACATGTAAAATTAACTTATTTTTTTGCCCCATTCGAGTCGAACCGCCTGCAGCCAAAACAATCCCTGCAATATTCTTTTTCATCATTTCACAAAATTAGGTTAGAATAAACCATCTATCTTTGTTTATTCAATTTATA
The DNA here is from genome assembly GCA_018674655.1 of Fidelibacterota bacterium. Classification (GTDB taxonomy): domain Bacteria; phylum Fidelibacterota; class Marinisomatia; order Marinisomatales; family TCS55; genus TCS55. The sequence goes on from JABGZQ010000036.1 coordinate 21,368, forward strand.
GGACTTATTAATCTTCTATAATTTATTGAAATTTCCCATTCTGTCCTATTCAAGAATGTTTATATAGCGGCTTAATATCCACCCATAAACATTGGTATAGGTTTCTTGATTCGAAAGATATACTCTAACTCGACCGTACATTCTATCACCGGCTACTCGGGAAATAACTATTTGATCATCTATATTCAATAAAAATAATACCTCCGACCCATTCTCAGGCCCCTTATTAAAAGACACCAACTCATCATTCACTTGATAGATTGTTTCTCCATTATCCAATTTGATTGAAGCAATCAAAATGGTTTTTTCACTAACGCCCTCATTTATTAGAACATGACCTTTCCAAGTGGGAAATTTCCCTTCCGTATTAATGGAAATTAATACCGGATCTTTTTTATTCCGTGTAACCGGGACTCTAACCCTTACATAACCAGAAGAATCACAAACCGCATTCGATAACAATTTTCCATTTTGTGTCACACGTATAATTGAAAATGGAATTGGATTTCCTGATTCTTCTTCCAAAACAGTTAATTTGAGTATATCCACTGGAACCAATACTGTAAATGCTTGAAGTATGATATCTTCGCCTCCTGAATTAAACATTCGGTATTGTGGTTCATACTGAGCGCCCAATGGTTCCAATTTTGCTACATTGCCTAATGGCTCTGCATTTAATATACTAGCCGGGATTATAATTTGAATTACCTCATCCGGAAAAAATATTTTTTGAATTAAAAGTTCTGCCGGGTGATTCCGTGGATAAATACTAAGACGATATGCCGTGGGGGCAACATTAATAGTTTTCACTACTGCTGATATAGATATAGTCTCAGATTCAATACCTTTTGTGTTTGATTGAGATTGGCTGGAATCAACGGCAACAGAATCTTGCGCTGATAAAATCGATAAAAATAAAAAAAGAAGTATTTTGTGAATATAATTAACAGGATTTCCCATGTGTAGATTTATGATAATTTCCATCATTATCTTTTTTAACAGCCACCATTACGACACTTGCCACACATGCTAAACGCGGTTTTGAATGACGACTTTCTGCATATGCTTCCACTTTAATTTTAAATGATGTTGAACCGGCCGATATGACAGTCGCAGTAAAACTTACCCAATCACCCAAATATACCGGCTCCTTGAATTCAACTTTATCAATTGCACGGGTAACTGCGCCGTCCAGCTCCGTACCCTTTAAAAATCGGAATCCCACCTTTGCCGCAGCAAGGTCTACCCATGCTATCATTTGTCCGCCAAAAAGGGTTCCGACAATGTTAATATGATCAGGCATGACCATTTGAGAATAGTGTGCTGAGAATCCTGGCATAAGTCATATTCCTTTCAATTAAATGATGGTCGAAGAGGCAAAAACAAAAAGCCCCGCAAATACACCCTCGAGAAAATCTTTTTTTCCCTGAAGAGCACGCCACACCTGCGGGGCTTCATGGAAATAGTTTATCCAGAAGTTGATATTTATTTCAAGTATTTTTTTCATTTCTTCGATAAAAATTCTTTCGCCATGCGTTCACCGTCATCAAGATCCACCCTTGAGAGAATGATTCCACCCGCAATAAAGAGAAAAACCAAAGATAAAATCCCCATTCTTGAATTTCCAGTTACCAATCCCACATAACCCATTAACGGTGGACCGATTATGGTCGCAAATTTACCAAGCATATTATAAAATCCGAAAAATTCAGCTGATTTTTCCTTCGGTATAATTCGAGAATACATCGATCGGCTCAAGGCCTGAATCCCTCCCTGGAAACACGCTATAAGAATGGCCAATGTATAGAAATGCCATTGCTCAGTCATAAATACACCAAAAATAGTAATAATTGTATAACCCATGATTGCCACATAAACAGCCTTTTTAATACCAATCTTTGATGCAAACCAATAATACCCTAATGTGGCGGGAAATGCAATAAACTGGACCAATAACAACGCAGTAATCAATGAGCTTGAGGGAAAACCAAGGCTACTCCCATAGTCCACAGCCATTTTGATAATGGTATCTACACCATCTATGTATAACCAGTATGCCAGGAGAAAGGTACCGACCACATGTAAATGTTTTATATCATTTATCGTATCTATTAATTGACGCCACCCTTCACCTATCGCTGAACCAATTCCGACTGATTCATGAATTTTAGGTTCTTTCACAAAAATGATAATTGGAATTGAAAATATGGCCCACCACACTGCCACAGACACAAAGGATATTCTAATGGCGATTGTAGCGTTGGGTATTCCAAACATTTCAGGATATTGGTACATGAGAACATTGAACAAAAAAAGTAAACCGCCTCCGATATACCCAATGGAAAAGCCCAGTGAAGAAGCATAATCGATTTTTTTCTTGGATGCCACGCCAGGCAGAAGTGAATCATAAAAAATATTACCCGCTGCATATCCTATTGACCCAATAATATATAATATAACCGCCAATTGCCAGTCGCCCTGTTTCACCATCCACAATGCACCCGTGCCTAATATTCCAATAAAAGCAAAGGTAATTAAAAATTTCTTCTTGGCCGTCCCTCTATCAGCTATTGCGCCTAAAAAAGGTGCAAAAACAGCCACAACAATTGAGGCGATGGAATTGGCCAAACCAAGATACCATGTGCTTAAAGTGACACTATCGGTGTTTGACCAATATTCTTTAAAAAATACAGGGAAAAATCCGGCCATAACGGTTGTCGCAAACGCACTATTGGCCCAATCGTAAAACGACCAAGCCCATATGGATTTTTTGGAATCAATCAATTGTTAGTCCCATAAGATAAGGAATATAGCTACCACGCTTGAAAATATGAACTGATTCGAATCCAAGCTGATGTATTTCCATAAGTATGATAGGTCAAATATGGAACGAACCAACGAACACCAATCTCCATTTCAAACGGGACAGGTCCTATTTGAAGAAATGGATCTACATTCAGAAAATTTATTTTTAATGATTGCGTTGACAATGTTTGCCTCGTGTCATAATTAGAATGCTTTACCATCCAAATATCCCATGTTTCACTTTTTGAAAAATATTGATCTCTTCCCGAAAACATCCAATCCATCCCAGTGGTTAAAAACAATCGTTTAGGCCACAGCTCTATTTGACCATGAATTGCTCCAAATATTTGCCCACCTTGTTCATAGAGGACAGCATCTCCTATCGCACGTGAAATGGAATCGGCACTTGCATTTTCTATCCATAGAAATGAGATAGATGGATTAATGATTTCTCTACTGAATGTTGACAAATTGACTGACCAGTTGATATTTATCAATCGCCCCCAAACTTTTCGATATAATTCACCAAATGCTTTGATCTGCCATTGCGTAACCCCGCTACCAATAGGTAATTGTTTAAATTGGTTAGGCATCCCTGTATCATCTACATCATTTGCATTATATTTTTCCCGTTTTTCGCCAAATGGTAGCGTAACATCAATTCCCCCATAAAAGGAATATTTATTTTGCCCACCTCGCCAAGCAGGATTTCCTAACAATAATATTTTCATTCCCATGGTTACATTACCCATACCATAATTCGATTTTGTCGTGGGATAATATTGGCCCATTAACTGATCCAATGATGATTGAGTCGTATCGTTTGCGATGGTCCATGAATGAGTCTGTTCAAATTTTTTCAATCTAGGTATGTTTAAAATAAAAGTGGCCTTATCTGTGAATCCATATTCGATTAAATAAGTTTGAGATGTTATATTTTGTTTCCACTCTTGCGTAATTGAATAATCGGTACTATCCAATCGATATATATAATCTTTCCATCCATTTTGGCCATCATGCCCCTTCCACTTTCCCGTAGAATTTTCATTGTTGATACTGATACGCCATACATTTTGGGGGATAGTAAAGTGGGTTTGAGAAACCAATAACGTATATATAAATAAAAAAAGAGAAAGAATTTTCCGAATCATTGGTTATTGATAAATCAGGAATTTTTGACGAAACTCATTGAACTTTAATACATCTTTTAGCCAAAGAGGGGGCAAGTAGTTTGCTGGTTTTCCTTGTGCAGCAAACACACGTAATTGGCTATGACCAAACAACATATCAATCCGGTTCAACTCATCCCATTTAAACTCCCTAGGATACAGTTGATTCGCTAAAACAATAATGGCTGTTGCCGTAGCCAATGGATCATAGCGATTGGGATCTGTAATGACAATATCTACGCCACTACAAACCTTATTCACATACATCGGTACCGTTTTATTTTCATCTTTTTTACGTGGCACATATTCCACAACACGGAATTCAACACCAGGTAAATTGAGGGAAACCAATTTTTCAGCTAAATGATACCCGGAAAGCCATGGGGCACCTGCACGCATATAAGGACGATTCGTACCACTTCCGTCGTTTAAGTTTGTTCCCTCAAGTAATCCGAAACCCACATACGCTAAATTGGTTCGAATGGTTTTTATTTTTGGCTGAGGGCTAATCCAGGGATGTTCTGACTTGTCCAGCCAATAAGAACGCTTCCAATTCGCCATTGGAATGACGGTTAAATTGGCCCGTTTTAAACCCTTGATCCATCCCATTTCATTGGCCATAATCGCAAGTTCACCTAAGGTCATTCCATGGCGAATTGGCACCAAGTGATATCCTTCAAAAGATTGAAATTGCGGGCGGACAACAGGGCCATCTAATCGATCTCCCCTCAATGGATTGGGTCTATCTAATACCATGACTGGCGTATTCCATTCGCTGGCTACTTCCAATATTTTTGTCATGGTTGCCACATAGGTTGAGTAACGAACACCTGTGTCCTGAATATCAATTAAAATTAAATCCAATTCACGCATGGACCATTCTGGTGGTTTTACATTTCGTCCAAATACTTCAACTATTCGTGCCTTGTAAATGGGATCATATTTCTGATTACCATGAATTTTAAATCGTTTATTTTGGTCAGCGAATAGACCATACTGGGGAAGAAAAATAATTTCCACATCAATCTTTGGGTGTGCTTTTAATAGATCCAACAGATGTGACCCCTGACGATTGACTGCAGTTTGATTGGTAAATACACCAATCGTCTTTCCATAAAGCGGCTTGAAATCCATTTGCTCCAAAACATCTAATCCATAAAAGATTGAAGGATGAAATGACAAATCAGGCACGGGCATTACAATACTGTGATTGAATTGCTGCCCCACAAGCAATGATAGCCATAAAAATGCTTTAATAACATGTGAACGGATATGGATTTCTCTAATCATCACCAGGGAAATCTAATACGATTTATAGGAATTAATCTTGATAGATTCGACGTGTTCTGCCACTAATCCCTGTTGAAATTACATAGGGTGTTGAATTAATTGACCTGGCAATTTCTTCCATCCGAACACATCCATCCGCTCCATCGCCCATGATAAGTACCTCTTCCCCAACATGAGGCTCTTGCCCTTCAAAATCAACCATGAACTGGTCCATGCAAATACGACCGGCAATTTTATATTTTTTCCCTTTAAACATGACGTGTCCATTTTGATACCATGGACGGGGTATGCCATCTGCAAAGCCACATTGAATGACACCAATCGTTGATTCAGATTCTGTCGTAAACACCCCACCATAACTCACCGGTGTTCCTGCTGGCACCTTCCGGATATTTACAATCGGTGCTTTAAATTCCAAAACTGGTTGAATCGGAATATCCATTGGAACTTCTTGAGATGGAAATGCGCCATAAAGTGACATACCAACTCTAACCATATTGGTCACACTTTGATTTAGATTAATTACAGCACCACTGTTTGAAAAATGAATATATTTAAAGGTGAATCCAATATTTTCAGCTATTTTTATCACAGATTTAAACTTTGATTCCTGTGCGTGAGCAAAAGATAAATCACCCTCATCGGCTGTTGCAAAATGCGAATAAATTCCTTCACAAGGAACTTCAGGGTGTTCTTTCAGCTGGTGGATGATGTTTTCTGTATTATGAATATCAATACCAAGTCGTGTCATTCCTGTATCCACTTTTAGATGAACAGTCGGACAACCACCATTCTCTTCTACATATTTAATCAAGAGAGGTAAATCTGCCTCATGGCATAAGTTTAATGTTAGTTTGTGAAGGATAGCCTCTGGTAAGCTATTTGCGTCTATTCGGCTAAAAATCAATATATCCGACTGGACACCCGCCTTTCGAAGCTCAATGCCTTCTTCTATAGAAAAAACGGCAAAAAACCGGCATCCATGAGTTTCTAGAGCCTTAGCACAAGCCACCCCCCCATGTCCATAACCATTCGCTTTAACTACAGATATAATGGGTAGATTATTTACTTTTTCTTTAATCAGATCATAATTTGATTTGAGTCGATCGAGGTGAATAATTGCTTTTGGGCCCATGATCAATAATATTTAGGTATTCACAGATGGAAATTGTGTGGCTAAAAATGTTTTTAATTCCTTAAAACTTGAAAATATTTCACGACTACAGGCCATAATCCAACCGCTTAAATCGTCAATTGGAAGTTTGTTGATAAGATAAACTGGCTTCCCACATTCATATGCAATGGTTACTTCCGCATGGGTTCCAGCTCCCTTTCTCGCGCCATCATCCCACAGACAAATAAGGTAGTCTGTTTCATTACGAACAATATCGATATCACGATTAACGCATTTTCTCATGAAATCTGAATACTTCTGAATATCATTTTTTTTCCAATCACGATAGGATTCAGCACTATATTCCTTTACTAAATTTTCTGACTCCATAACTGGATTATAAACGGAATGTCCCAATGTTTTATCCAACCATTGAGTAACCTCCTCCCGCCAGCCAGCACCCTCATCCTCGACAAACTCCATCGCGCCAGATAAATACACTTTCATTGTCTTAACTTTCGTTTAAGTAAATATCCATTCATCCATGTCCAAACGATTGCCACCACGATTGGCGTAATAATGAGTGTCCAATCAAATCGATTAAAAAATATGATACCCCTCAGACTTGTTAGAATCATACTCAAGGGTAAGTTCGATAAAATTATTCCAATCGTTTTCGGATAAAATTCAAATTCGACTAAAATCCCCGATCCAAATACAATAACCAGAAACATAGTGACCGACGTAAATATATAGGTTGAAACCCTATCAGTTAGAACTGAAAAAGTTATAATAATATTGCCCAGGATAAAGGAGTATAAAAAAGCAAAAATGGGTATTATGAAGTAATCTGACCAGTCCAATGAATTTGGCAAAAGAATCGTTAAAACCCCCATGGCAATTAAAACATATACAGTTGTTTCAATAATGGATGTAATCAAAAACCCTAAAATTAATTGTGTCTTGGTGAATGGGGTTAAAGTCATGGGTAAAAACGACTTTTTATGTATACGTAAATCAAACATATCTCTATATATAATTGAATACATGGACATGGAAGCAATTGTTAACACAATTCCAGGAAAAACCCAAATTTCATAGGGTATTTTATCCAATGATTGAATAAAAATATTCTTCATGACCATTGTAATGGAAACATGGAGAAGTAGTGGTAAAATAACCATAAATGAAAACGTAATCATTGGTCGGTGTCCCATAAGCCAAAATCTTCGAAATAATAGTGCTTTAATCAATGAATACCATCCCGTGCAAATTTGGCATCCATCAAATCTTGAAGGCCAAGTTTATTTACACTGATATCTTTCATTACAGCTGAAGCGGCTGCGTTTAATACTGCAAAAAATACATTTCTTTCACGACCATAAAAATGAATACTATTGCCAATTCGCGAAGGATTTTTGACCATTGGAACTTTCGATAATTTTTGGAATAAATCTTCAGATAATTCTTCAAACTCAATTTGAAATTGATGATAATCAAATGTACTGCCTAAAAGTTTGTCCAAACTGCCATCCAATGTGATGATCCCATCTTCCAAAACCAAAATTCGATCATGCGCTTCTTCAACTTCTGAGAGTGATTGGCTAACATATAACATGGTCTTTTTCCCCTTCAATCGCAAAAGTAAATCCCATGTATGACGATAAGATTCTACATCCATAAATGCCGTAGGTTCATCCAAAATTAAAATATCAGGGTCATGCACCAATGCCCGAAGGATCATTCCTTTCTTTACAATACCCGGAGAAATATCCTGTACCATTTTCTTTAAATGTGGAATGATATGGAGCTCGCGAGCTAATTGGATCATCCGCGTATTCACAGTTTCCGTATCCACACCGTACATTAACCCCATAAACCGTACATTTTGCTCTAAAGTAAGCCAAGGATCAAGGTCTATTTCATGGGGAACAAATCCAATGGATGAAATAATATCCAGACGGCGTTTTTTTGAATCTAAACCGTTGATATAGACGTGACCAAACTCTTGATATTCAATCCCTGATATCACTTTTAAAAGCATGGATTTACCCGCTTCATTATCACCAATAATCGCCACCAATGAACCCCGTTCAATCCCAAAGGTCAGGCTGGCGAGAATCGTTTTATCCCGGATTAATTTTCCAACTTTTTTAAGTGTAATACTCGCTTCCATTTAGTGGGCCTCGAACCAGGATTTCCCATTGCCACAGTCTACCACTATGGGAACAGATAATGGCAATGCGCTTTCCATTTCAACCATGACTATTGCCTGCAATGATTCTAACTCTATATCTGGCACTTCAAACACCAGTTCATCATGAACTTGTAGTACCATCTTTGATTCCATTTTATTTGCTTTAATTTTATTTTGAATTGCAACCATGGCCAATTTAATCATTTCTGCATTGGTACCTTGAATTGGCATGTTAATGGCCATTCGTTTGGCCGCTTCCCTATGGAGATGGTTCTTACTATCAATATCCCACACAGGCCGTCGGCGCCCCAACATGGTTTCTACATATTGGAATTCTCGAGCTTTTTCAACTGTGGATTCAATATAGTTTTTGATGCCTGAATACCGATTAAAATAGGCTTCAATTATAGCAACTGCTTCTTTTTGAGGAATACCCAACTCTTGGCTCAATCGAAACGGACCGGCACCATACAGTAACCCAAAATTAACTATTTTTGCCGTTCGTCGCATCTCCGGAATAACATCTTCCATCGAAATATTAAACACATCTGCGGCCGTTCGTGTGTGAATATCTTCTCCTTTATTAAATGCATCCACCAATGCCTCATCTTGAGACAGGTGTGCCATAATCCTCAGTTCTATTTGAGAATAGTCAGCTGAAAATATCTGCCAACCAGTCCTTTCACTGCGAAACGCTTTTCGAATTTCTCTGCCTTCTTCGGTACGAATCGGAATATTTTGAAAATTTGGATTACTTGATGATAAACGACCTGTGGACGCCACTGTTTGGTTAAAAGTGGAATGAATTCTTTTGGTTTGTGGATGGATTAATGCGGGTAAAGCATCTACATAAGTATTTTTGAGTTTATTTAATTTTCGATATTCAAGTACAAGTCCTGGGATTGGGTCTTCATTCTTTAATTGTTGAAGAATATTTTCAGCTGTAGACCTTTTTTTGATTTCCCGTAATCCCTTCATATCAAATAAAATAGCCGCCAATTGCTGCGTTGAATTCACATTAAACTCAGTTCCCGCTTCTTTTTGTATATCTGCTACAAGACTGTCAATCTTTTTTCCCAATTCATCAGACATGGCTTCTAACATTTCACCGTCAACAAACATGCCCATAAATTCCATTTCAAGAAGAACAGGCAACAGTGGCATTTCCACATCATTAAAAAATTGATCTATCCCTTTCTCTTTCAATTCTTTTTCAAAAATATGGGTGAGTTGAAGCGCCACATCTGCATCTTCTGCTGCATAAAACGTACATTTTTCCAATTCAACGTCGGCCATAGATATTTGGTTTCGGCCTTTTCCAATCAGATCTTCAATGGGCACCATACGGTAATTCAATTTTTCTATACTCAGATTATCTAACTTTAAAGATCTAGATTCCGGTTTGAGCAAATGAGCGGCTAACATTGTGTCAAATTGGATGCCTTTTACGTCAATGCCATGGCGTTTTAGAATTAACGCATCGAATTTAATATTTTGTCCTGTTTTTGGAATGGAGTCATCTTCTAACATGGGTTTTAGGATGGCCAATACAGAATTGAGTACATCATCAAAAAGATTAACTTCTTTTTCCTTATATTGAATGGGAATATAAACGCCTGTGTTTGCACGAGTTGAAAATGACAATCCTACAATCTCACATTGCATGGGGTTAACAGACGTGGTTTCTAAATCAAATGATAGCCATTTCCCTTTCTTGATGCCATTGACAAAGGATTTCGATTCATCAAGCGTTAACAGTGCTTTGTAATCTTTTTCAGGGACATCTTCCTGAATAGGAACCTTTCCCTGAAATGCGTTTAATTGGGTCTGCAATCCCTGAAACTCTAATTCGCTAAATAGCGTATCCATTGCATTTATATCAAACCCATTTGTGGCCATGGCTTCGAAATCTTCATCAATGTCCATTTCGGTATCGATGGTGACTAATTCCTGGCTTAAGAATGCTTTTTCTCGACAATTTTGAAGTCCCTCTCTGGCACGCTTATTTTTAACTTCATCTGCATGGTCTAAAGCATTTTCTAATGTGCCATATTCATTCAACAATTTTACAGCTGTTTTTTCGCCCACACCCATCACACCGGGAACGTTATCAGACGAATCGCCCATTAGCCCCAATAGGTCAATAATTTTTTCTGGAGGAAGACCCCACTTTTCGATAACACCATCCCGATCATAAATTTTAATATCCATTTGTCTACCCGAGGGTGTATAAAGAAAAATATGGTCATTAATTAATTGCATGAAATCTTTATCACCGCTAACAATATATACATCAAAACCGTTTTCTTCTCCACGTTTAGCTAAGGTGCCAATAATATCATCAGCCTCAAACCCCGGCCGTACCATTGTGGGGATTCGCATGGCGTCCATCAATTTCCATAAATATGGAAGTTGTTCTTTCATTTCTTCAGGCATTTTTTCTCGGGTCGCTTTGTATTCAGGATATCGTTCATGGCGAAACGTTTTCTCAGAAGCGTCAAATGCTGCCATCAGATAATCCGGCTTTTCCTGACGTAATAATTTTAATACCTGATTTGTAAAACCAAACAATGCGGATGTATGCATGCCACTGCTGTTAATCAATGGATTTCGGATTAAAGCAAAATGGGCACGATACAGCATGGCATAGCCATCGATAAGGAAAAGTCGTTTTCTATTGGATTTATTGACTGACATGAAGCGTTGAAGTTAATGGAAATTTGAATAATGTTGATGGACAAAACTTTTGGTTTGCTTAAAATTTCCTCCGCATATTTGAAGCCTCTATTTAATCAAAAACCCCAAGGATGAAATGAGCACATTAAAAACTGAACGAACCCGAGTTAGGCGAATTCCTGATAGGGGCTATTATGATAAGAAAACAATTTATCCAATCATCGACGAAGCATTATACTGCCATGTCGGCATTAATCATAATGGTTCCCCAGTCGTTATCCCTACAATCCATGCTCGGATAAACAACACATTATATATTCACGGATCTGCCGCAAGCCGACTACTACAATCCATTCAAGAGGATTCAAATCTATGTGTAACCATTTCCTTGATAGATGGTATTGTGCTGGCGCGGTCTGCATTCCATCATTCGTTAAATTATAGATCTGTAGTCGTCTTTGGGCAAGGTGTAATTGTAAATGATTTCCAAGAGAAATGGGACGCACTCAAAGCGGTAAGTGACCATTTGGTACCAAAACGATGGGAAGATGTACGTGAGCCCAATCAGAAAGAAATGGATGCAACTACGGTAGTTTCAATCTCACTGGAAGAGGCATCGGCAAAAGTAAGATCCGGCCCGCCCGGGGACGATGATGCAGACTATGCCCTCCCAATTTGGGCAGGGGTTCAGACCATCGAACTAAAAAAAGGTACACTTATACCCGATCCAGTTTTACCCGATAGTATTGGTATCCCGGATTATCTAAAATAAGAATCACTATGAATCAGTTGAAGCATATTTACATCCTAATCCTCCTTTTTATTTTTTCCGTTGCCGGGTTACGTTCATCAGGAAGTGGTCCGGAAGCTCGGGCATCACGAATCATAGAAAAATTCATGAAAACCCATAAAATGCCCGGTCTATCCATAACTGTTGGAAAAGAGGGTGAAATTATTTGGAGCGAAGGGTTTGGCTTTGCAGATGTTGACAAAAATATTTCAGTAACACCCCAAACGCGCTTTCGAATTGGTAGCGTTTCAAAAACAGTCACCTCTGCTGCCATCGGGCGACTTATCGATCAGGATAAACTGGATCTCAATGCACCCATTCAACAATACGTGGCCTCCTTTCCAGAAAAACGATGGCCCATTACTACTCGACAAACCATGGGACATTTGGCCGGTATTCGACATTATCGAGGAAAAGAAATGCTCAGTAATACCTTTTATCCGAATATTGCCAGTGGTTTGTCTATATTTGATCAGGATACATTACTCCATGAACCGGGGACAAAATTCCGCTACAGCAGTTATGGGTGGAATTTGGTGAGCGCTGTGGTGGAAGGTGCTTCCGGGATTGATTTCGTAGCCTATATGGAGGATACGGTATTTATAGCATTGGGAATTGAAACACTCATGGCAGAACATCGGGATTCAACGTTGACGCCAATCGCATCATTCTATTCAGTTAATAATGGAGAAATTTCAATAGTACCACTTGTGGATAACAGTTATAAATGGGCAGGTGGTGGTTTTGTCGGAACCACAATTGATATGGTTAATTTCATTCATGGATTAAATCAGACAAATTTTTTAACTAAAAAAACATTGAATGAACTTCAGAAACCATTACGATTAAAAAATGGAAAATCAACAAAATATGGATTGGGATGGGTGACACAAAAAGATTTTTGGCGAAATAAAATTGTAGGACATAGTGGTGGCTCTACTGGTGGCAGGGCCATGTTGATTCACTACCCCGAAAAGGATGTGACTGTGGCGATTCTGGTCAATTCTGGTTCCGGTGGAAATTTGAATAAATTATCCAAACGCATTGCCCGTAGATTTATAAAATAGTGACAATGAACAGGTAAAAGTTCACCGTTTATTTTATTTTAAAATCGATAAGAAATATTCACAAATGAGTTTCGAGTTGCACCTGGCCAATGAAAGGCTTGGAAACCGTTCCATTCGTACCCATACCCATAAGTGGAATAAAGTTTATCAAATACATTATTTACTTTTATCAATACGTCCAACCCACCCCATTGGTATTTGGCACCCACATTTAATAAGCCATAAGGATTAATCATTCCCGGTTCAGAATTTGCATTATCCACATACATATGGCCCACCCGTTTCCAATGGGCAAATAAAATCATATTTTTTCGAACATGATAATTAAAATTAATATTAAAAAGTGTGGATGGGTTATTGGGCAGACTTTTTCCATTGGTAAAATAATTCATGACCAATGCGCCATTGGCATTTAAACTAAACTTAGGGTTAAAAATAAATGCCGCTTCCCACTCAAATCCAGCATGATCAGTGGAATCGGCGGAATAATAATCGTATTCTCCTTCTTGAGATACATTTATATTTTTTAGCTGTTCATTTAGATATTGAATTCGATAACTGTTGAACCGTGCATGACCTTTTGAAAAAGTAAAATCAATTCCCATTTCTAAATCAGTAATAACTTCCGCCGCTGCCATAACAGGTTCTGCCCACACATCATCTGCATTAATAATCTGATTATCCGCCGGTTCTTTCTGCGCTTTTCCCCAATTCACAAACCAATGGAGAGAATCCCCTATCTCCCAAATCATGCCAATCCGCGGATTTAAGAAATCCCAGTTTGCTGATAAACTATGTCCTGCAGCATGACCAATCGTTTCTTGTTCCAAGGTCCATCGGTGGCTTTGATTTTGAATATCCGCCATGATGGTAAAAGGCTGACCTATGGGATGCCACACCAAATGACCAAATCCTGTCACAGAACTTTTCTTACCCACATAGCGATAATACCGATACCAATCGTCACCCAGGACAGCCACCAAATTCACGTCAGAAAATTGGGATACTTCTCCATAGTGATCTCCCGTATATTTCCGAAATTCTCCACCAATGTCTATACGAAGTTCCTCGTTTTTCCATGTAACCGTGGGTACAACACCATAATAGTTATTATCAATCCATTTTCTTCGAAGCAAATCAGTGGATAGGTTTTGCTCTTGTGAATCCGTGTATTGATCATTTATATCCAAATTATACGAATAATAATCACGTCCGGTTTTTTGCACTTCGTAATATCCTTTTCCCCTAACCAGATAACTGACATTCCGAAAAAATATATTATTTGAAAGACGGGATGTGGTATTGAGTGAATATATTTGTTGAACGAAATCATCGGTAAACGCTTGATACCCGGCCCGGCGTTTCATTCTATCGTTTATATCATTTATATGAATTCCATCCCATAAAAGTTGGGTATTTTCATAGCCAAGGTGCGCCCTGAATTTGTTTGTGAATTTTTCTCCACGATGTTCTAGACCAAAGAACATTCCCTTTTGTTTTGAATTGTGGTTTTCACGGTACCCATCTGATTCTACTTGAGAAGTGCGAAATGTTAAACTAAGATCCTCTCCTAAATCTTTTCCTGAACGGTATCTCAGGGATGTCTTAGAGGTATTCCATTCTCCTGAACCGTAAGAAACTTTTATTTCTCGCTTATCGCTGGCGATTTGGGTATTCACATTGATGGATCCGCCAAAGGCAGATGAACCATAAAGGCTATTCCCAATCCCACGTTGAATTTGGACATCACTGGCATCTGCCAAAAGATCACCATGGTCCACCCAATACACTTGATGGCTTTCATTGTCATTCAAGGGAACACCATCAATCATGACCCCAATCTTGCTTTGGTCAAATCCACGAATAGAGAGATAAGAATAACCGGTACCGTTCCCACTTTCACTATAGGCCCACACGCCAGGTTCGGATGCGAGTATCATGGGTATATCCTCCACCGTATATCGTGTTTCAATTTCTTTGGCCGTTAAATTAGAGAAGGATACAGGTGTTACGCCCGCAATTGCCCGCATTGCATTGACAGTAATTGCATCACTCTCTAACACTGTTGGCTCCATAATAATTGTCATGGATGGACGCGGATTGGTGGAAATCTTTTTATATCCTATATATGAAAATGATATTTCAAACCCGTCTTGAACGATTATTGAAAAGGCACCCGTTTCATCTGATGTTGTACCATTATCGCCGGCAACAATATTGACACCCATAAGATGCACATGCGTTTCACCATCCACAATGATACCATTGACTTCTGTGGATTGTGAAAAAATCTGAGTGAAACCCAGAAAAATATAACCCATTAAAATTCGAATATACTGTTTCATAATATAGCCGTTCCTACGCTGGCATTATCCAGATCAGGTACATGGGTGTTTTCTCAGCCATTTTGACCTGGTTCAAAACAGCACCCCATTTGATATGGGAAATTAATATTTACTGGTTAGGTATTCCAACTGATGGTTTACCCTCATGCTTGTTTCATTCATGACAATTCCCCTATTTTCATGTATTAATAACTCAAGGAAAATCTATGTCCAATAAACAATATCCAGAAATTACCATTAAAGCCGTCCTTTTAGGTATTCTGCTTTCTACGATTCTTGCAGGCGCCAACGCCTACCTCGGCCTTTTTGCCGGAATGACCGTATCCGCTTCCATTCCAGCGGCTGTTATTTCTATGGGAGTTTTATCTTTATTTAAAAAATCAAACATATTAGAAAACAATATTGTACAGACGGCTGCATCAGCCGGGGAATCTTTAGCCGCAGGTGTCATTTTTACTATTCCTGCACTTGTACTGCTCGGATACTGGACAACTTTTGACTATGTTGAAGTGGCCAAGATTGCCGCAATCGGTGGTGTAATCGGTGTCCTGTTCACGGTTCCATTGCGCCGCGCTTTAATTGTGACAGCGAAATTGAAATACCCGGAAGGTGTTGCAACGGCGGAAGTTTTAAGGGCTGGTGATGAAGCCAGAAAAGGTGGATCAAATGATGGGTCCGGCGGTTTAAAAACAATTGGACTTGCCAGTTTGGTTGGCGGTGTCATGAAGGTATGTCAACAGGGATTTGCCATGTGGCATGCAGAAATGGCCGGCGCTGCAGTGGTGGGCAAATCTATTTTTGGGATTGGAACTGATTTATCTCCGGCCTTGATTTCTGTGGGATACATAGTGGGTAGAAATATCGGGATCCTTGTTGTGGCTGGTGGATTGATTTCCTGGGCAATTGCTATCCCCATTTATTCTGCCATGGTGGGATTTGAAGGAGATGCTTTGGATTCCGCCTGGAATATCTGGAATTCTAAAATTCGATATTTAGGTGTGGGCGCCATGGTTGTGGGCGGTGTCTGGTCTCTCATAAAATTATTTAAGCCATTGGTCGAAGGTATCAAAGCCAGTCTGAATGCAGTCAAAAATCGTTCCAGTGATAAAGATGTTCCTTTGGAAGAACAGGACATGCCCATCAATTATGTAGCCATTGCACTTCTGGCGCTATTGGTTCCTGTTTTTCTCCTTTATTTGGATATAATTGGATCCGTAGGAATTGCCGCTTTGTTGTCTGTTATTATGATGGTGTTTGGCTTTTTATTTTCTGCCGTTGCCGCTTATATGGCTGGTGTAGTTGGCTCATCTAATAACCCAATTTCTGGTGTAACAATAGCTACAATTCTATTTGCATCCCTATTATTATTGGCTATCCTTGGAACCGGCTCCGGGGTAGGCGCTGCCAGTGCCATAATGGTGGGAGCCGTTGTATGCTGTGCCGCCGCCATTGGCGGAGACAATCTCCAGGATTTGAAGGCAGGAAATATTCTTGGTGCAACGCCGTGGAAACAGCAGGTCATGCAAATTGTGGGTACCCTGGCAGCCGCAGTCGTACTTGGCTTGGTTTTAGATATTCTCCATACGGCATATACCATTGGATCTCCCACCCTTTCTGCCCCTCAAGCCACATTGATGAAGTCGGTTGCAGATGGTGTATTTACAGGAAATCTTCCATGGAATTTTGTCTATATGGGTGGTGTTATTGCTATCATTTTAATTCTAATAGATTTGAGACAAGAAAAAGTCGGGTCTGACTTTCGGGTTCCTGTATTAGCGGTTGCTGTGGGTATCTATTTGCCTATCACCTTGACTGTACCCATATTTATTGGCGGAATGATTAACCACTTAGGTAAAAAAGCCGGTGGTTCCAAATCATCTGAAAAACGCGGGCTCCTTATGGCATCAGGTTTAATTACCGGTGAAGCACTTATGGGTATTCTTGTGGCAGTACCAATTTTCCTTACAGGACAAAAAGACTGGTGGCCTAATTTTGACGGATTTGGATTGGTGGGACCAGCCTTATTTATTGGCGTAATATATTGGGTCTATAAATCGGTCTCAAAAAAGTAGATCGATGAAAATATCAGACAGCCTTCTGAAAAAACTTCCCAAAGTGGAACTCCATTGCCACTTAGATGGCTCTCTGCGTATAGAAACTATTTTAGACTTGGCTCGGCGGCACAATGTGTCGCTGCCAAGCTCTGACGCTTCAGGATTGACAAAAATCCTCTCAATTGGAAAAAAACGGGGAACATTGGAAGAATACATTACCCGTTTTGATATAACACTCAGTGTCATGCAAACACGGGATTCACTCAAACGAATCGCCTACGAATTGATTGAAGATGTGGCCGCCGAAAATATTCGGTATATTGAAATTCGCTACTCCCCTATTTTACATACATCCAATGGAATGACATTAGATGAAGCGATCTTTTCTGTTCGGGATGGACTGAAGAAAGGTGAAAAGGATTTTGGTGTAAGATCTGGTATAATCGTTTGCGGAATCCGGCATATTTCACCGGAAGCATCCTTGAAATTAGCTGATCTTTGCGTCCGATTTAAAAATAAAGGTGTGGTTGGTTTTGATTTAGCTGGCGCGGAAGAAAACTTTCCCGCCAAAGATCACCGGGAAGCCTTTTATATGATTTTGAATCATAATATCAATGCCACTATTCACGCAGGAGAAGCATTTGGTCCTACTTCCATTCATCAGGCAATTCATTATTGTGGCGCCCATCGTATTGGACATGGTACCCGTTTAAAAGAGGATAAAGACCTAATGCGTTATGTGAATAATCATCGAATCCCATTAGAGATTTGTCTCACATCCAATTGGCATACATTTTCGGTTCGTTCCTTAAAACACCATCCCATGCGGTATTATTATGATCAGGGTATTCGGGTTACACTTAATACGGACAACCGTCTAATGTCTAATACCACACTCACCAAGGAATTTGGACTCGCCAGAGATTTATTTGGGTTTACCCTACATGACTTTCGTGAAGTGACGATTGTCGCCATGAAATCAGCCTTCTTACCTCACAAGATTCGGAAGGAAATGATTAAAAATATTGCGGTAGAATTTGAATCTGAATTTGGAATTTTACCGGAATATATTGAACAATAATAAATTTATTATTACGATTCTTTAGATTTTATTTTTTTCTTCACTTTTTCAATTATATTGTGAGTCCACCGTTTAACAGGAGGGAATACACTGCCTAATAATAATAAACCGG
>JABGZQ010000018.1 GCA_018674655.1 Fidelibacterota bacterium
ATCTCTTCCATTCCAAAATGCTTGATACCCTTGAACTTCTGAATTTGGAATGGACCGCAACACCTTTCCATTCAAGGTCATTATTTTAAGTGAACTTTCATCCTTTAAACCTTCAACTGTCATGGGGGTTGAACTGGGTATACGAAATGGACTGGGAAAAATATTTACAGAATTATATGATTTTTTTTCTTCTGAAAAAGGAATGCGAAAAACGCTGACTCCTTTATTCGTTGCAATATATGCCAATCCTTCATCACCATTAAAAGTTACATCATTCACATGGTTAGAAAGCAGATTGCTATTACTTTCATTTAAACCGTTTATATCTGGCCAATATTCGCCATTTTCTGTTACGATATGAATACCATCAAATTCGGAAGTCACCCAAACATTTCCCCTAGGATCAAACCGAATACGAGAATTGGTGTTAAAAACAACATTAGGAAAGTAGGGAAATAAATCTCCATTGGTTGCCGTAGGACCGGTTTGGCTCACTGGGTTTGTGTCCGAAACTTGAAGATCTTTGTGGATAAGTCCAATCGGTGTGAGAATCCATAATCGGTTTTTGGATGAAACATTTATGTCTAATGGTGTTCGCATTGTGATACCAGGATCTACCCGCTCTTCTAACCATACCTCACTGGTTGGATCCATCACATCGCCTGAATATTTATACATCACCAATTTTGAGGATGAACTTACCCAAACTCGATTGAAATTATCAGCTGAAATTGCATAGGAATTATTGGATAATACCCCACCACTTTCACCAATAGAAAAATGCCGCGATTGGTTTCCATTGAAAACACTGAGTGGCAAATTATAATTATTATCAGACGTTCCCCAAATATTGCCCTTTCCATCCATGGTAATTCCTGAAACAATAAAGGTTTCATCATCATTTGTTGATTGAACTGTTGGTATATAAAGTTGCTGGACTTTGATTCCATCACTTACATCAAAAGAAACAATACCCGATGTTGTGGAATAGATTAAACCCATATATATATATCCATCATTGCCTAAAAATATTCTCGACACTTTATTTCCGAAATCTATTGGGCTTTGTTCAAGGTTCAACGACGTGGAAAATCCACGAGCATGGGCAAAAGTTGAAAGATTTGTCCAACCACTCATAGAAATGCCTCTTGCATTGGCCATAAATATTTTATTATCAGGGGTAATTGAAATAACCTGCGGTGCCGCAATGATCGGTTCATTCCCTGCAATATGACTCAAAGTTATCCCATCAAATTGTGCGAACCCAATATTTGTACCGATTATGGACGAAAAATTGCTAATAGTAATATCTGAAAAGTGAAAACCAGGATCTGAAAATTGTTTTTCGAATAAATCAGTTCCGATATGGTAAACGGCTGAATCAGTGACAGCCATATAATCCAGTGGTCCTCTTACAGCTATCGACCGAATACTACTAAACTCAATTTGGTTGGTCACCATAGGAACAGGGGGTTTATTTAACTGAATTGAATAGATTGTCTGGGAAGTTACGATAGCTAATTCTTCATCTTTTTCTGCCATAGCAATGATAGGCAACCCAATTTGGATAAAGCGTTTATTCCAATAAATTGGATGTGTTTGATGCGGGTTTCCCCCAATGAGCCCAAGGTCCGTTAATAATATTAAGTCATCACCCAGTTTAACAATATCATCAATATATCCAATATCCTCCCGTCCATAAAAATCTCTATAATATATTTTGTCGTTCGAATGAATAAATTCCATTATACCCCAAACACCATTTTGTTTAACAGTACCATATACCATGTCTTTATACGTAACAAATCCTGACACCATTTCAATATCTAATTGAAACCAATCCAAACGTTTTTCATCATTCAAATCCCAAACCTGAACACCTGACTTACTTCCAATCCATAACAAGCCATTCGGACCTTTATGTACCGTGGTTAAGTCTGTATCCATTAATCCATGGTCTTTTGTATTAACAATATATTCTCCTGATATGGTGTGATACACGCCCAATCCGCCACCGGTAGCCAAGATAATTTCATCTTTAGAAACAATCAAGGATCGAACATCAAGAGATGATGTAATTGCTTTCATTTCGCCCACCCGGACTTGAGGAAAAAGTAAGCAGAAAGCCAATGGTAATAGAAATAATTCCCGCATTAGATACTAAAAGGGGCTGGAATAAAACAGAGTATAAAAATAAATAAACATGCATACCCCACCCGTATGTTTACAATAGATAAAGGTGTATGTATATCCTGAATAGGCGGATGCTTCGTTGAACGCATGAGGATCAAAATTAAAATGCCCCAAACCAACCAATTCAAGGAAAGAAAACTTAATGGAATTAATGCAGCTAATGCAACTTTAGCCACCCAACCTTGTTTGTCTCCAAACATGGCATAGGCCACATGGCCCCCATCCAGTTGTCCGATTGGCAACAGGTTTAGCATGGTCACCAGTAAGCCGATCCACCCAGCAAAGGCTATGGGATGGAGCATAATATCCTGTGTCTCCAGCAACCCGGGATGGGTGATCCATGTGAGCAGTTTCATGAGAATGGAATCGCCCAGCATCAAGGCCCCCTCTACATCCACTTTGTCCACAACATCCGATAGAAGTAATCCAATGATCAAGGCCGGAACGGCAATGACGAACCCGGCAATGGGTCCCGCGGCACCGATTTGGAGGAGAGCATCCTTGCGATAGATGGGTGATTTAATTTTTATAAAGGCCCCGAAAGTACCGATTAAAAACAGGAATGGAGGCGCGGGGATAAAATAAGGCAGTGTGGCGTCTACCTTATGTTTCTGGGCATAAAAATAATGACCAAATTCATGGGTGCCTAAAATCAGCATCAATGTTACTGAAAACGGAATTCCCTTCAATATTTCTATGGGAGATTCCAAAATACGAGCA
>JABGZQ010000093.1 GCA_018674655.1 Fidelibacterota bacterium
AACCAAGACCACTCTGTATCGCCAACCTGCAAAAATGAGAATTAAGGAAATTAGTGCGTATACACAATCAAAGTTGGATTTTATCCCCTGGGAAAGTCGAATTACCTCTTTAGATACAATGGTGAATTATGAATTTCCGGAAAGTGAACAAGATGAATTAGCCACTATATTATATAGTTTAAGCGAATTAGAATCATTTCATTTCAATAGACCTGATTCAGGATTAATCTATTTAGAATTATTGATTCAATATGCAAATAAATCAATGTTATTGCCCAAAGCTCTTTACGCAAAATCGCTTGCTTTAGATGCGCAAGGCGACTCCGTTAATTCAAAAAGCTTAAAACAACGAATTATGGCTGAATTTCCCAAGACAGATTACGCTTTAGCTATCGTTAATGCGGATAATTCATATACACCTGTTACGACAACCTCTGATCAACAATTGGTAAATGCCGAAGCTTCTTGGGCTAGTGACTCCATATTCGCATTAGACAAATATAGAGAAATAATTATTGGAGACACAGTTTCAGCGTCAAGTGTGAAAGCAGCATTCTTTTTAGCCTATCAATATGATTATAATATTATTCAACCGGATAGTGCCTTGAAATACTACAAATGGATATTGAAATATCATGGGGAATCTGAGCAGGCAAAGCCTTCAGAAAAGCGATTGGTATTCTTAAATAAAATTCTATCAGATTCGACAGCATCAAATGATCATTGAACGTGCCCAAATAATCACAAATCGAAAATTAGCAAAAGACATCTGGAAAATGAAATTTGATACACCTAAAATTGCAAAAGATGTTAAAGGCGCTGGTCAGTTTATCGAGATACTTACTACGGATCATTGGCAGCATCCTTTGAGGCGACCCATGAGTATTGCGTCTTTTGGGGAAGGGGTTGTCTCAATTATTTACAAATTATTTGGAGAAAGCACCCTTAGGTTATCCCAAAAAAGACCCGGTGATTTCCTTGAACTATTGGGACCGCTGGGGAATACATTCTCGGAATGGAATAATGATTCATACCCCATTTTAATTGGTGGTGGCGTTGGTTTGGCCCCGATTCTTAATTTAAAATATGCATGTGATCATCACAACATCGAACATACGATGATAATTGGTGCGAAGAATGCAGAAGAACATTTCATAAGGAATGAACCTAATAACCAGATATTTCTCACGACCGATGATGGCTCAATTGGTGAGAAAGGAACGGTCATGGGACCATTAGAACGCATTGCACTAAGTAATACAAATGTAACTATTTATGCATGTGGACCGACAGCAATGTTGAAAGTAATCAAATCCTTTGCCCTCGACCATAATATTCAGGCACAATTATCTGTCGAAAGCTATATGGGTTGCGGCGTAGGATTGTGTCAAGGGTGTGCTATACATCGGAAGAATTCTACTATAAATGATCGCAGCTATCATGAAAAGTATTCATTGGTTTGTGTCGATGGCCCCGTTTACGATGCGAGAGAAATCTATTTTGGCTGATCTAAAAGTCACTATAGGTAAAGAATTATTTGAGAATCCGGTATGGGTAGCATCTGGAACATTTGGCTATGGGACAGAAGCCCCGGAATTGGTTGATGTCGATCGGTTGGGTGCCATTGTAACTAAATCAATTACGCGGCATCCACGAGAAGGCAACCCACCGCCTAGAATAGTTGAAACGCCATCGGGCATGATTAACTCAATCGGACTTGCAAACATAGGTGTTGAAAAATATATTAAAGATTTACTGCCCATATACGAAGGGCTTTCTACCAAGGTCATTATGAACATTGCTGGTACAGACATTCAGGAATATATAGAAATAATTGAAATGATGGAATCAGTATCTTCTGTGCTTATTGGATATGAAATAAATATATCCTGCCCCAATGTAAAAAAAGGTGGTATGGAATTTGGTGTAGATTGTGATATGACAGCCATATTAACTGAGAAATTGAGAGACATTACAGAGCGATTGATTATTATGAAACTAAGTCCAAATGTTTCTGATATCGTTTCTATAGGGGTAAGCGCAGAAAATGCCGGTGCAGATGCGGTGTCAGCGATTAATACTGTTGTAGGCATGAGCATTAATGCCAAAACAGGCATGAGTGATATTTATACCAATTATGGAGGGTTATCCGGGCCGGCTATCAAACCGGTTGGTCTGGCAGCGGTGCATAAACTTCATCAGAAATTGGAAATCCCAATCATTGGAATTGGGGGCATTGTTTCTGGAGAAGACACGGCTGAATATATGTTAGCCGGCGCCACGGCAGTACAAGTGGGTACAGCTAATTTTAGAAACCCGGGTATAACAGAAAATATTATTGATTCACTCACTCTATATTTAAACGAATCCAACCGGTCATCGGTGACTGAATTAATTGGTAAGGTTCACACATATTCATGATTAAAATATTATTTGCTATAATCTTTTTCGCCTTTTTAAGTGGCTGTTCAAATTCACCGCGATATCACACCGGGCCTGTAAAATCCCGGACGGTAAAATCAAGCCCCCCATCTTTAAAAACCGTATCAAAAGGCAATTATAGAAGAGTAATAACAGGAATCAGTTCATTTTATGCAGAAGATTTTCATGGTAAATTGACTGCGAATGGAGAGGTATATGACATGTATGGACTTACTGCGGCTCATAAAACTCTTCCTTTGAATACCATTGCTCGTGTGACGAACTTAGAGAATAATAAATCACTGATTTTACGGATTAATGATCGTGGCCCTTATGTGAAAGGCCGGATTTTAGATTGTTCCTATGGTGCAGCAAAAAAATTGGGATTTATAAATAATGGGACAGCGAAGGT
>JABGZQ010000017.1 GCA_018674655.1 Fidelibacterota bacterium
AATACAAGTATTAACATCTTAACTTTGTATAACAAATTATACTTAACCGACAAAGGATTGAGGACAAATGGACGGATTTACAATCTATCATAACCCACGCTGAGGCAAGAGTAGGAAAGCACTCCAACTATTGCGTGACAACGGTATTGAACCAAAAATTATTGAATATTTAAAAGACACCCCAACGACAGAAGAATTTCAGCGCCTTGCCAAAATGTTAGGGAAAAAACCATCAGAATTCATTCGACAAGGCGAATCATTATTTAAAGATAATAATGTTAAGGAAATATTGAATGACGATACTGCCATGTTTAAGGCCTTGAACCAACTTCCGAAAATAATGGAACGCCCCATTGTTGTTAAGGGAGAAAAAGCAGTACTGGGTCGACCACCAGAAAATGTATTGGAGTTACTTTGATAAAGTACAATTCCATTAATATTGATTCTGTGAAGTTGGCAAAGTGAGTCATTTAATAGAAAAAACTGAAGATGGGAAACAGTTGTCTCCGTCGTTACCAGAAGGTGTCAAAAACTACCTTATAGACATTGATGGCACAATCTGTGATGATATACCCAATGAAGAACCGGAGAGAATGGCCACAGCAACATTATATCCAGATGCATTAAAGACGCTAAATCGTTGGTATGACGAAGGTCATCAAATCACATTTTTTTCATCCAGGTTAGAAGAACATCGAAAAGTCACAGAAGTCTGGTTAAAAGATAATGGTTTTAAATACCACGGTCTTCTAATGGGAAAACCCAGAGGCGGAAATTATCATTGGGTAGACAATCACATTGTCCGCGCAACCAGGTTTGACGGAAAATTCACAGAATTGGTCGAAAAAGAAGTGACAATTCAAGTTTTTGAACTCTAACAAATAGATTATGGCCATACGCATATTAATTACCGGTGGAACCTTTGATAAGGAATACAACGAAATCACGGGTGAATTGTATTTTAAAGATACCCACATGCGGGAAATCTTGGATCTTGGTCGATCAAAACTTGATGTAAGTATTCGAACATTAATGATGATAGACAGCCTGGATATGACGGAATCGGACCGAAATATGATTTTAGAAAACTGCGTTCGCACCGAGGGAGATCAAATTATAATTACACATGGGACAGACACCATGACCGACACAGCAAAACTTCTGGCCACGGGGAATTTAGAAAAAACAATCGTTCTTACCGGCGCTATGATTCCATTTAAATTTGGAACGTCTGATGGTTTATTTAATTTAGGGAGCGCACTGGGATTCGTTCAGAGCTTACCCCATGGGGTTTACATCGCGATGAACGGTCGATGCTTTGATTATGACAAGGTCAAAAAGAATAAAGAAACAGGTGTTTTTGAAGCTTTATAGTTTTTGATTTTGCCCCAGAGATTCAATAAGGTGGATATAAAACTGGATCCCCTTTTCATAAGCCTTTATGCCAATTCGTTCATCAATGCCGTGGACCCGTTTCAAGTCAGAGTCATCTGTTCTTCCAATCCCTGAAAACCGATATATATTGGGCGAAAGATCCAGGAAATGTTTCGTATCCGTGCCGCCGGGACTGATGCCCGGGACGACCACAGCTGACGGGAATACGTCATAAATATTCCGGGATAGAAATTTGAATTGATCC
Source organism: Fidelibacterota bacterium (assembly GCA_018674655.1). Lineage (GTDB taxonomy): Bacteria > Fidelibacterota > Marinisomatia > Marinisomatales > TCS55 > TCS55. The sequence continues at coordinate 1,640 of JABGZQ010000017.1, forward strand.
GAGGTTGGGTCCGATACCGGTGCCGGTTTGCGACCAAATTGTCCCTCAGGGTGTTTTATCTCTACACGGGGATCATCCACGATTTCACGAACCATGTCAACAATGCTTTCCGGCGTATCTCCGGGGATGATCCTGAAGTTTACCATGGCCATTGCCTGAGCCGGAATTACGTTGTCTTTTATACCACCGGAAATAATGGTGGGCGCAGTGGTGGTGCGAATCACCGCACTACCGGCGGGAGAAGATGAAAATATTCTCTCAATTAATCCTTCGAATAACCATTGGTTTCCCATGATGATGCGAGGCAAGAGTTTCATCTCAGCCCCAATGGCTTTAAACATATGTTTGGTAGCTCCCCCGAGCCTTGCGGGTAAGGGGTTTTCTTGGAGCTTGGTAATGGCATTAGCCAAGATGCCAATTGTGGTTTCTTTTCCGGGCATGGATGAATGCCCTCCCGTGCCTTTGGCCACCAATTCTAAGGTCATATATCCCTTTTCACTCACGGCCACAAAGGCAACTGCTTTTTCTATACCAAAGGATTTCCCTGAAGTTATACCGCCTCCTTCATCCAGTATAAAATCAAAGTCGATTCCGTTTTTACGAAAATATTCCGCAGATTTTTTGGCACCCTCATTTCCACCGATTTCTTCATCGTGTCCAAAGGCAATATAAATGGTTTGGGCCGGCTGATGCCCATTCGCAATAAGTTGGTCCACCGATTCCATAATCGCAAATAAACTGCCCTTATCATCCATGGTACCACGGCCCCAGATGATCTCTTCATCGGCAGTCCCAGAAAAAGGGGGAAATGTCCATTGATCCAAGGATTGCTCATCAATAGGGACAACATCCATATGAGCCATGAGTAGGATCGGCTTCTTAAGTGGTTGAGCCCCGCTCCACTTTAAAATGAGGCTGTGTTTGTTAATTGTATATGACTCGAGCGTATTAAATACTTTGGGGAATTCTCGTCTGAGATACCGGTTAAAGTCCAAAAATTGTGTATAGTCAATTTTAGCGGAATTCATTTGGGATATGGTAGGGATGTTAACCCCGCCAGAAAGACGATCAACCGCTTTTTGTATATTAATATTCATAAGTTTGGCAGGGCTCCCCAGTGGGCGCACACCATCGAGATTATATGCATTAAACAGAAGAATGGCGGTTAAAGCTGCTACTAACCCCAGAATCCCTTTTAACACATTTTTCATTTATCTGTTTCCCAATCAATTATGATCATTTCGGTTTGTCTCGGATCGATGTAATCACATGTTTTTCCATCAAAAAAAGCATCTTCTTCCAGCATGATGGCTACCTCTTTACCCCATTCCTTAATGTGAACTTTTGCATTGAGTTCAATGGAGTAGGCTGTATTTGGAAATAAGGGATAATCCCCATTTACGGGTACGCCTTCCTGTTTATCCCACATACCAATAGTTGGCCCAGAGCCATGGCCATAATATCCGATGGGGTGGGTATAGATCTGGGGGTTGATTCCTTCTTCCTTGGCCTGCTTCAAGGCCGACAGGAGCATTTCGTTGCCTGTACGTCCCGTTTTGAATTGGTCTGTGAGAATATCCTGCAACCTGTTTCCAACCCCTAGCGCTTTAACCAAAAAATTCGGCGTTCTGGTTTCACCGGGCATAAGCACGTAGGCATGCTGTTGCGTGTCAGTATTTAATCCCAAGTAGGTAATACCAAAATCAACATGGAGCAAATCCCCGGGACGGATAACATTATCCGCCTTATCTTTAGAAAAGGCTTCCAGAAAATTAAAGTCCTGTTTATCGCCCCGCTGAATATCAACCGTGGGATGAAACCATGTAACCAGATTCAGGTCACGGATACGTTCTCGATACCACCAAACCACATCATCGGTCGTCGTGATTCCCGGCGTAATTACATTGGCAGAAAACCCTTCTTTAATGATATCGTGGGCAATGCGGCAGATATCAGGATAGACTTCCATCTCTTTTGTACTGCGCGTTTCCAGCCAGCCTATAGCAACTTGTTCTGCGCTAACGATACGACTTTGGTATTTTCGAGGGAGCGCATTTTTAAACAAATTATATTCAGTTGCAGTCAGGCCATCGGCCTGGGCAAAGAATTCACTTTTATTCAGTCCAATCTTTTTTGGGTCCTTGGTTTTGATCAGATCAGCCAGTGCTTTGTATTGATCCGGCTGGGCTTCAGGATCCCAAGCTTTTTTAAAGACCTCTCCTACATCATAGCGAGCTACGGCATAAGTTTCTAGCGGTAGGCCATTCCCCGGGTTGCGTATCACTAAGATTGTTCGCCGCCGAGCATTGAGCCATGTGGCGGGGAGCATGGTACGAATAACCGGGTCTTCATTATATTCTCTGGCAATGATGATCCACATATCCATATTGTTCCGCGCCATGATTTCAGGCAGGACGGTTTCAAAGCGGTCCTTAAGAAATCCATCCCGGACCACCGCCCTTTGATCCATAGATAAAATGTCATCTTTTAAATCATCTGCTTGAACCAATGATATGAAAAAACTTAATATAAACCCAATCCTTCTCATGATATCTCTCCTTATAATGATTGTTTAATAACGGTAAAAAGCCGATCAACATCTTTATTTGTATTATACAAATAAGGTGCAATGCGAATTGAATTTCCCCGAATACTTACATAAATATTTTCCCGCTGGAGGTTTTTAGCCAAACGATCGGGAACACCGCTCTGGAATTGTATCCCTAATATATGAGGTGCCCGCTCTTTTTTATTTGGGACAGTCAACCCCAATTCTAATGCTCTGCTGGCGATTTTATCTGTAAAATGAGAAAGAGAATTCCCAATATTGTTAATGCCCCATTCCGAAATTTGTTTTAACGCTGCAATAGCCATGGGCATAAGAATAAAATTACTTCGTTCACCCACATCAAACTTTCGTGCACCGGGTTGAAATGAATCCCGATATAAGACCAAACCAGAAAAGTCTTCACTGTTTTCCCGAGCCATCCAATTATATTCTAATGGCTGTCCATCACGATGCTTTTTATTAACAATCATGTAACCAAATGAATAGGGGCCTAATAACCATTTATATCCTACGGTAATAACAAAGTCAGGATTCACTGAATTAAAATCAATAGGTATCACGCCGGCAGATTGGGATAAATCAAGTACCAGGGCAGCACCCACCTCGCTACAGCGTTTACTCACAGCTTGGGTATCAACAAGGGTACCATCTGCCCAATGGCAATTGGGAATAGCGGCAATGGCTGTCTTTTCTGTGATGGTATCCAGCACAGCCGCTGTGACATCACCATTTGTTTTGGGAACGGTACGGATGGATGCGCCCACCAGGTCAGCCTTATGTTTCCACATATAATAGTTGGAAGGAAACTGTTCTGAGAGAACCACAACTTCGTCCCCGGATTTTAAATTCAGGTTTGCTGCCGCCACCGCAATGCCATAACTGGCCGATGGGATAAAAGACACACACTCCTTATCTGCTCCAAGGGTTTTGGCAAACAATGACCGGCAATGTTCTGATTCCGTAAAAAAATCCTGTGGCATCAATTCCCAGGGAGACGATTTATGGGAAACGCCACTTATTCCCGCTTCCTTAACAGATTTTAGCTGGGGTGATAGGTATGCACAATTGAGGTAAGTAATTTCGTCAGGAATATCGAATAAATGTTTTTGTGAAGGGATCATTGTGTCAATTTAGTGGTTTTTGAAAGTGCAATCTGTCGGTATAATTGTAAATCTTGCAATGGAAAAAGAAGATTTATTTAGTAATATAGATTAAGAAGAAGGAGCCAGAGGATTGATTTACGTTTGTACTACCTGTAAAAAGAGATTGGATAACCCAACCAAGCCCCTAGGCCTTTGTCCCTGCGGTAAACCCCTGTCTGTTCATTATGATTGGGAAGGCATCGAAGGAGATATTGATGTAATAACCGAAGATCATTCCCTGTGGCGATATAAAAGAGTGTTGCCTAATGTGGAAAAAGAAGATATTGTCAGTTTAGGCGAAGGTTGGTCTCCCTTGATTCCCATGGCGCACCATATTTTTATCAAGGATGAAACAGTAAACCCCACCGGTTCATTTAAAGATCGCGGTATGGCAATGGCAGTTACCATGGCGAAGGCCCAGGGCGTTAAATCTATTTGTCTGCCATCCGCAGGGAATGCAGGCGTATCTGCAGCAGCTTATTGCCAAAAAGCTGGCATTGATTGTCATGTTTTTTTACCTGAAACCATCCCCGATTCATTTAAAAAGGCCACCGATCAATATGGGGCAAATATTATATTGGAAGGTCAGACTATATCTCACGCTGCCCACAAAATGGTTGAATCAAAAAAAGATGATTGGTTCGATATCTCCACATTGAAAGAACCATTCAGGGTTGAAGGTAAAAAGACATTGGGTTATGAAATCGCTGAACAAATGAATTGGACTTTGCCCGATGTTATTATTTACCCAACTGGCGGCGGCACAGGCTTAATAGGGATGTGGAAATCATTTATAGAAATGAAAGCTATGGGATGGGTTTCGGGATCACTCCCCAGAATGGTCGTGGCCCAATCCGATGGATGCGCACCGGTTGTAAAAGCTTTTCAATCTATGGAAAAATCGACTGAATTCTGGAATAATAGTGAAACAATTGCATTGGGGCTAAATGTTCCGGGTCCATTGGGGGGAAGTTGGATGCTAAACGTATTATCAGAAAGTAATGGTATTGCTGTAACCGCAAAAGAATCTGATCTAGTTGAACTCACGGAGAATATGAAGGATATGAGTGGCATCAATGCCAGCGCAGAGGCAGGGGTGGTCTGGTCTGGTTACCAATCATTGATTGAAGCAGGTTGGATCAGCGATGGCGAGAGGGTGGTTCTTTTTGCTACAGGTGTAGAGCGTTGTTGAATCGCTTTGTTAAAGGAAGGTAAATTGGCAGATTAATGGTGATTATGAATAAATATTTATATCAAATTTTATCTATTCTTTCTTTTGGATTAATCCTTACATCTTGTGACCCCATAGTTCATGAATTTAAAGATATAGAAGATGCTGTAATATACCGCGCTAATAATATTAAGGATGTCAACGCTCAGGATACAATTAAAGTGATGACATGGAACATTCGATTTGGTGTGGCAAGACTCAGATTTTTTGGAGATGGATGTGGCGATCGCGTTATTATGACAAAAAGCGAAGTGATTGAGGGATTAGAGGGCATTGCTGAAAAAATTAATCAAGAGAATCCTGATATTCTTTTTATTCAGGAGGCAGATGTTCAATCAAAAAAAACGGGATATATTGATCAAGCCCAGTGGCTATTAGATCATACTGATTTCAACTATGGGGCCTATGGCTCTATGTGGGAATCTCAAATAATCTTGGCGGATGGGTTGGGACGTGTAAACACAGGAAATTTAATCTTATCAAAATGGGAAATAGAAAATGCAGAACGATATCAACTTCCATTGCGCGGGGATCAAGATGGATTGACTCAGTATTTTTATTTACGCAGAAATGTAATTAAAGCAAAAGTTTCTATGCCCGGCAAATCCTTTTATGCCGTAAACACACATCTCACAGCTTTTGCAACCGATGATACCAAACAAAAACATATTGATGGTTTTAAAGCAGTATTAGATGGAATTGCGGCTGAAGGGGCCAGTTTTATTGCAGGTGGTGATTTAAATGAAATTCCACCCAATGCATCCAAAATGGACTACTGTATTGATGATAAGTGTGAAGGGGAATTATACCACAGTGGTGGAGAAAACGAACACAAAGAAGGTAGCTACTTTGCCCCGGAAATCACATGGCTTTCATCATTATTTAACAGCTACAACCCGGCTATTCCTTTAGACGTGTATGGCGCCTCTGAAACGGATCATTTTACTCATAGCCCCGATGACAAGCTGCAATTGGATCGCAAACTGGATTATTTATGGACCAACACAAAATGGTTTAATGGCACGACTCATCAAGAAGCAACGGAGTTATCGGACCATATTCCAGTTAGTGCCACTTGGGTGATACCTTGAATAAATGTTTCCAACTGATATTATTATTTTCTATTGGGTTTAGCGGCCCCCAGTGGGAAAACAGTTTCACAGGGTTATTATCACCCGGCCGCCATGAAATTGGGCTGTTTTCTTCCTTTAGGATGGGGTTAAACAATGGGTCCGAAATTAGTGTAAATAAATTTTTATTGTTACCTAACGTGTCATATAAAACAGAACTACCTCGGTTTAACAATTGGGAAATGGCCTATGGTATACAAGTCGCATATCCAACCATAGCCATGCGCTGGCTTCAAAGCCCATTGGGCATGAAATTAGGTGAGCCGGATATGTTTGCGTTGATTTCACCTGAATTCACAATTCCACAAATGTTATCGGTATATGGAGAAATAATGGGCACAAAGGGTACACCTTTAGAGGGGTTGCTTTCTATAAATGGTGGCTTAGGCATTGGGTTAAATGGAAAAGGGTTGGCCCAAAGGGCGACCATTGATCTTCCAATAATTTATCCAAGGCTATCTGTCTATTATAATGGGCTTCTCATCAAGGTTGGCAGTGATTATTTTCGCCAACTTAAGGGGCGATGGTTTTACATGATTGACTATGATATGTTCTTCATGCCCGGAGGTGACGGAAGGTTCGCCTTTGAACATAAAGGGTTGTTAGTGTGGTCAAAAAATGAAAAATTCAGAATACTTTTGGGATATAAACTTGTAGCCGGTGAATATCCTTATGGCTCACAAGCACATATTTTCCCAGCGGTGGATTTCCAGTTTGGATGGTAAACAAATACTTAGAATCTCTTTAGCCATACTTTTATTATCTTGTTTTTTGGCAGGACAAGAAGAGATGCCATACAATAAACTCGCAGAAGAACTTGGGTGTGGAAATTGCCATATTGGGATGACGATTTCAGATACCATGTTAATTCGAGCTCCAGACCTAAGCTATGCTGGAGAAAAATACAAAGCAGGGTATTTATATGCCTATCTAAAAGACCCCGACATTGTTCGTCATAATATTGGATCGTCTCGAATGCCCAACTTTTTATTTTCTGATAATGAGGCCCTTGCGGTTACAAAATACCTTATGTCAAGAAAAATTCTACCGACGGAACAGAAAATTAAAGAAAGAGCGATCGGGTCAAGTGCCGGTGGATTTGAAGTTATTCATAGTGAATACCAATGTACATCTTGCCACCTGCTGAATGATGTGGGGAAACAACTTTCAACTGATTTTAACAAATCGGGAAGTCGCTTAAATTCGAATTGGATGTTTGATTTTATTCAAATTCCGGAAAAATATGTACCCAAAGGATCTCCCATGCCTAATTTTTTTGATGATGACTTTGGTCATGGGTTGGATGAATATTCTGAAAAAACAATCACCACTATGGTGGCCTATCTATATGAAATTAGCAAGACAAAGCGAGAAGAATTAGACTCAACATATCTATTGAGGGAGCAAATGTATCCAGATGTAACGGTAGAAATGGGACAGAAAATATTTCAGTCACAATTTTGTCAAGCGTGCCATACAATGAATGAAGAGGAAGTTTGGTTTGAACGAAATGCGCCGGATTTGACTCAACAAAAAATTAGAACACAAGAAAAATGGCTCAGAAATTATTTATTATTTCCTGAGGCTATTCGACCTTTTGGCTTTATCCCTGGCACGGGGAGTAGAATGCCAGACTATCGTTTAACAGAAACAGAAAACAATGAGTTAATTTCATGGTTTGGATTCAAAAAAGATGAAACGGAATTAGAACCAATCACAAAATTTATATCATTGAAAACCGAACAAATTTTAGAGAATTATCTTCCTTGTAAGGGATGCCACCAAATTGATGGTAGCGGTGGTAAGGTTGGCCCAGATCTTACCAATGTGGGCAATCGCCTAACAAACAGCTTTATTTTAAATGCGGTTAACAATCCACACGAAACAATGGTAGGAAGCGTTATGCCAAAAACAGAAATGGATCCATTATTAGTACCACAAATCATTTCATATTTAAGTCGTAAACAATCAAATGTGAAACGACTATATCCAAACTTAATTACACAACAACCCTATAAAGTGTCCAACAATTACGAGGGCAATTGCGCCTCCTGTCATGGTTTAAATGGAGATGGAAAAGGATTTAATGCAGAAAATATGCCGACGAAACCCAGTGATTTTACCGATGCGAAAGAAATGGCAAATCGAGCAGACGACACCCTTTATGATACCATTCATGTGGGAGGGCGTATAATGAATAAAAGTCATTTTATGCCTGGGTGGGGAGAAAAAATGAGCCCCAAGGAAATAGTTGATTATGTACAAATAATCAGGAAATTTTGTAATTGTGAGCAGCCGGATTGGGCAAAAAGTTAATTTTATTTAAATGGTACTATTTATTAAAAGTCTGATATTTTCAGCTCTTTTCTTTAACATTGCTTTAAGTCAACTCCAAGATTTCATTGGCTCAGACAGCTGTGAATCTTGCCATCCCGATCAATTTGAGCTATGGAAAAGTTCAACCCATGGCCGTGCCGGCGGTGTACCTAGTTCGAATATAAAAGCACCCTTTGATGGCAAAAAAGTTGAACTTAACGATGGTTGGTTTATCCCATTTCAACAAGATGGGCATTATTATTTTCGTGCGCAAGAAGAGGGATTCCCGGAAGTGCAATATGAAGTAAGTAGCGTGGTGGGGGGCGGCCATTTATATGGCGGTGGAACACAGGCTTTTTTTAGCGTTTTCCCTGACGGTTCAATACGATTGCTTCCCTTTGATTATCACCCGGAAAAGAAAACATGGTTTTTTGAAACCAAGGATTTATCAGGTTGGGTGCCCGCATCGAAATCACTATCTATGAGAATGTTGACCGAATGGCCTCCCAATCGAATGATGGGTAGTGTTCCAGAAAAACAAAATTGTCAGCAATGTCATGGGAGCCAAATTATCACAGCATTTGATCGCAGTCTAGGCCAGTATAAATCATCATTTACACACTTATCAATAAATTGTGAATCTTGTCATGGCCCAGGGAAAGAGCATGTAACTTTAATGCAATTTGATAAAAAAATTGTAAAAGGATATGCGGGCATTCAATCATTAAAAACGCTTTCAAAAGAAGAATCGATCAAAGTTTGTGCACAATGTCATGCATTAAAAGATATGATTCGCCCGGGATATTTACCTGGTATGGATTTTGATGATTATTTTAGCGTAAAATTTTCGATGTTGGGTGGGAACCCCTATTATCCTGATGGAAGGGTGAGGGCATTTGGATACCAGCAGAATCACATTTTCAGTGATTGCTATCAAAACGGATCCATGACGTGTATTGATTGTCACAATCCACATTCAAATAGCTATCAGGATATAAATCGAAATGTACTAAAAGGGCGGTTTGACAATGAGCAATGTGTTTCTTGTCATGTGGCAAAAAAGGAAAACCCCCCTCTTCACACCTTTCACGAATCCGAATCCGAAGGAAGTCGATGTACTTCGTGTCATATGTCATTTCAACAGCATAAAGCAGTTGGGGATCAATTAATGTTTACAAGAGCAGATCATACAATTTCGATCCCCAGACCCCAACTTGACCAGAAACTTGGAATAAAAAACGCCTGTCAACAATGTCATGATAATATGACAATAGAATCCTTAAACGATTACGTTACGCAATGGTATGGAAAGTTGAAACCACAACACCCTTTAGAATCGGCATTGTTTTCATTTCAAAAAGGCGATGCTACAAATGAAAGTTTTCTAAATTTACTTGGATCAAATAACGACCCCGCACCACAGGCTTTCGCTGGTATCTCAGCAGCATTTATGTTTGAAGGAGCAGATTTTATTTCGGAAAAAGCAGTGAATAAACTAAAGGATTTAGCCAATAATAAGGATGTAGATATTCGAGCATTATCATTGGCCTTTCTTGATGCTGTTAAAGGCGATGACCCGGAAATTGAAAAATTTATTATTAACATACTATCTCTATCTGGTAAAGATCAACCAAAGGTCAGGACGCGCTGGAGTTTGGCATTGGCATACAAGGCAGAAAATTTAATTAAAGCCGGTAAAATGGAACAGGGAATGATTATTTATAAAAAATCAATAAAAATATGGCCCAAAAATGCAAGAGCACGGAAAGGGTTAGGAGAAGCATATTTAAAAATGGGTAATATCAATCAATCAATCAACACCTTTGGTGAAATAGTTAAAAGCAATTCATTAGACTGGCGGGGCTGGGCTGGGTTGGGCAGAGCCCAATCCTTGGCAGGCCAGAATGCGCTAGCAATTGAAGCCTTTATTAAGGCACTTGAAATCAATAGTCATTATGCAGAAGGTCATTTTGGAATTGGAAATATTTTTTTTAAAGAAAATATTAATATTCGTGCGGAAGGTCACTTGATGAAAACAATTGAATTGGATCCATCCATCACCGATGCATATATTTTTTTGGCGGCCACAAAAATTCGTTTGGGAAAATTCAAGAGTGCGACAAAAATTTTGAACCAGGGCCTGATTTTAAACCCAGACCATGCAATAGGTTTGATGATGCGCAGGGAATTGGATGTCATTAATCAATAGAATGAGAACCCCAATCGATTAAGGGCTTATATAAAACTATGCTTTTTCATAAGACAATCCTTTTTTTTCTCACCGTGTTATCTATATTGGCACTTCTGGATATTTTCTCAAATAAGGAGCCTTCCCTTGCTCTGGAGTGGGCTGTCGTATTTATTACGGCGTTTTATATTTGGCTATTTATTGGTCAAACCATTAAAAAATGTAAATTAAATGAAGAATAGATGAAGAATTTCCTAAATATTGTATTTTTTATTTCATTGTTTTCTAATCCCACAGTCAAAGCACAATCATTTTCAACCAAAGGACAATTCTGGGCAAGCGGACTTACAGGCAACGATGCTCCGTCCGGGCAATCTACCTTTGAATCGTCTATGGGTTACATCCCAACATTTTCTTTATCACGAGATTTATCGGATTTCAGCTTTTTTGATTTTGAATGGGCCTACCGATTTGATAGAGCCTATTCCGGTGATTCCCTATTACATAAAAATGAATCTAATCACCGTTACTGGGTACGATATTCCAGCGAAAAACTGGAAGCCCGACTGGGGTTACAGAAAATTGTATTTGGGCCTTCTTTTGTTTTACGTTCCCTTTCCTGGTTTGATACGAT
>JABGZQ010000016.1 GCA_018674655.1 Fidelibacterota bacterium
AGGATGAAGAACCTGCATCGTTATAACATAGATAAAAACCAGAGCAACCGGGACTGCCAGTATCAAAAGCCATCGTTTAGTTTTAAATGAAATCAATATAAAATCAGTTTAATTCATTCGCACTGTTAAATACGGTCATGTCTACCGAAATGGGTGGGGTAAAGGTAAACCATAATTATATCTTAATTATTGAGAAAAATGCACTTTTTTAGGGCTTTTAAGGAAAATCTGGAAAATTTTAAGCGCCCATATGTAAAAAGGTGTGAGCCTGTCATTAGTATGCCCCGTACCTATATTAAGTACCCAATCCTTGGATGGGGGCCATACTGTGTCCCATTTAGGATAAAGTTTGATAAAGTAACTATGGTGTTTCGAATATTAACTTATAATGAGGTTAAAACTAAACGAGAGGGTATTTTTGTCATGAATAAAATAAATCTTAAATCATTACTTTACTTAATAATAGTACCATTTTTGTTTGCTGAAAACCCACCTTCAGACAAATTAAAACTGATGGCGGTTGAAAAAGTAGACTCACAGTCAAAACTTATTCAAGAAATGGTAGATATGATTTTTAGTTTTGGAGAGCTAGGCTTTCAAGAAATTGAAACATCTAATTATTTAATTGAGATTTTGGAACAAAATGGTTTCAAAGTTACCCGTGGAATATCAGGTATTCCTACAGCTTGGATGGCAGAATGGGGTAAAGGTAAACCAGTGATTGCCTTGGGCTCTGATATAGATGGTATACCAAAATCATCTCAAATGCCGGGTGTCGCTTATCATAAGCCTATCATAGAAGGTGCGCCTGGACATGGCGAAGGACATAATTCTGGTCAAGCGGTAATTGTAGCAGCTGCCATTGCTATGAAAGAAATTATGATTGATGAAAAAATTAAGGGAACATTGAAAATTTGGCCAGGAGTTGCTGAAGAATTGGTCGCAACAAAAGCTTATTTTGTTAGAGATGGTTATTTTAAAGATGTTGATGCATGTATTTTTACGCATGTAAGTAGTAATTTGGCAGTGACACATGGACAGGCGGGTGGTAATGGATTACTCTCGGTAGAGTATTCATTTAAAGGTAAAACAGCCCATTCTGCTGGCTCACCTTGGAGAGGTAAAAGTGCTCTAGATGCTGTAGAGTTAATGAATATTGGTTGGAATTTTCGTAGAGAGCACCTACGTCCACCATATCGAATTCATTATATAATTACTGATGGTGGAGATCAACCAAATGTTGTTCCAAGAAATGCTTCAGTTTGGTATTATTTACGTGAACTGGACTATGAGCATATCATGGAACTTTTTGATTATTCAAATGATATTGCAGAAGGCGCAGCTAAAATGAGTGGCACAGAACTTATATCTACAAGAATATTAGGTTCAGCTTGGCCAAGGCATTTTAATGAACCAATTGCACGTGCTATGTATACAAATATAAAAGAAGTTGGCCTTCCTGTATGGGATAAGAAGGATCAGGCTTTGGCAAAGGCTGTTCAGAAAGAAGCTGGAAATAAAGAAATAAAAGGACTTCCTACAGAATTAGATTCATTAAAAGGCCCAGTTTCAAGTAAAAATAATTGGGGTGGAGGATCAGACGACATAGGTGATATTAGTTGGACAGTTCCTACTGTAACACTACGTTTTCCATCAAATATACCAGGCCTTCCCGGACATAATTGGCTTAATGGTATTTCTATGGCAACCCCTATCGCTCATAAAGGAGCTGTTGCAGGTGCAAAAGTGACAGCTATGACACTCGTAGATCTTTTCACAGATAAAGGTTTAGTAAAAGATGCGAAAAAATATTTCAAAAATCAAACAAAAGAAACGAAATATCAACCTATGATTCGTAAAACGGACAAACCAGCAATAGAATTAAATGAAGAGATCATGCGTAATTATAGAGATGAGATGAAAAAATTCTATTATGACCCGAGTAAGTACGACACATATTTAGATCAACTTGGCGTAACATACCCAACTATTAAGAAAAAATAGTATAGATAAAAGTATTTTAAAACCTCCCTCTTCATTTCATTACCCTTTATTTGAGCCAGAGGCGTTTAATACAGAAATTTCCCAGCAATCTGGGTGTCTCTTTTAAAAGTAAATATTTCCTGGAAGTTGGTTCAATATCGCCAACTTTTTAGGTCTGCTCCGGGTGGTGCTGTATTTTCCATCCGCACAACTGCTTTGGGTATAAACATTTGATTATATCGCAACCGGGAAAGGGCATTGGGACGGGTTTGATCACCATTCCAACAGTGTTCGGCACGATCGCCATAATCCACTTCTCCATTGTAATAGGGTTTAGTGGTTTCTTCCAAAAACTCCTCCATTAAATATACGGCGTTGTTAAGGTAATAGTTATCCATATCACCACAGTAGATGTGGATTTTACCTTCTAAATTAGATCCTATCTTTGACCAGTCACGCTTCAATATGTATTGGAGATCATAGTTCTCACGCCAATAATTGGCCACATCCTTATCAATTGTTCCTGTGTATTTATCCCAGATCGGCTGAGGATAACCATCCGGACCCATGGGGCTGTAAACGGCTTGCCAGATATCCCACTGGTCGCCCGACCGACTATTCGTTCCAAGTGCCAGTTCCAAATGGTTCATATCTTTCATAGTGGCGTTTACTTCGCCCAGGTAATTTCTGTGTGCCGGTGTTTCAACCTGCTTAAATGGACCCTTTTTGTAATAAGCATTTTCATCCTCATAGATGTTCACTTGGCAATATGCTCGAAAATCGATGGGATCAGGGCAGGCCGCAAAACATCCATTATATTCTTCGGGATAGAAAACCTGTGCTGCCAGCGCCTCCCAGCCTCCGGTAGAACCGCCATAAAGGAATCTAGCCCAACCCTCACCAATGCCACGGAATTTCTCCTCTATATAAGGAATCAGTTCATAGGTAATAGCATCGCCATAGGGGCCAATATTAGCGGAATTAACAGCATAGGAATCATCATAGTATGGATTCTGGTGCTGAATATCAATTACCAGGACGCGAGGAAAATCATCACTTGTCCAATCTTTATAGAATTGATGTTCATATTCTTGAACCGTCCGATTATACCCCTCCCAGTTGAATCGAGAACTGAATACAGGCTCCAGATCAGGATCGGGCGGTTCAGGCCTGAATCCCCTGAAATCATGATTATAATGTCCATGAAAAACCATCAATGGGTATTTTGCCTCAGGATGTTTATCAAAATCTTTCGGTAATAAAATATGCGCACCTAGATAGGTGGGGCGACCCCAGAATTCTGTCAGCAGTTTACTTTGGAAGCGTATATGCTTAACATACTTGCTGTCCTTCGGTGGCTCGATGACTGGAATTACCTGATCTAAGGTAATTTTCACCGTTTTTCTTTTGCTTGGATCTAAAAATATTTTCTGAGGTTTGGAATAAAGATTCCCAGGTGAACGGTTCCATTTTTGCCCCTCTCCATTATCCATAGGAAGTTTAACGGTCTGTCCCGTATTCAGATTAAACGTTTCGTATGTATGTAACAATCCTTGTACCCAATATTCTCCAACGGGAATATCATTGATTGATTCAATGGGGTAGCCCAGTGCGGCGCCATCAATTACTACACCCTTGTTAGGCCTTGGACCTAGAACGTCTACACCATATATCAGACCGGTATTATTCCGGTACGTGATCTGAAATCGGGGTTCAGGATCATCCTTCTTTGCCAGCAGGAGCAGGAGCCGCCCTTCCAATAATTTTCCGTCACTTTCCTGTGGATAGGTTATAACAAAATTCAGCTTACCTGCGGAGAGAGACCCCGCGGCAAGGAAACAGCTAAGCAAAATGGCCATTATTCTGGACATAGATTCCCTCCCATTGTTTCTTTGTAAATAATAATGTTTCATGCAGAAATTTACACAATAAACTCCTACAAACAAAAAAGCCCCCGCCAAATACCTCAGTTCTGCTCTTTAGTTAGTGCAATGCCACTTTCTAATAATGTATTACGTTCTACTATAGTTGAAGCACGATAAAGGTTATCCGCTGCTTGTAGAATTTTTAATTTTAAGGGTGGTGAATAATTTGGATGATCTTCAAGAAATTGATTAACTATATTTCTTGCACTTTCACTCTGATATCCTGAGAGCGTCGCATTTATGAATCTAGCTGGAAAAAAAATATCCCCAGTTCTTTGAATCTCTTCAAGTAATTCTAAGCTGGGTCGAATATATTTTTCTGATTCTTTACTTCTCAATGGATGATGAAGGTAAGCAACTGCAGATTGAACCCAAGGTTCTACTTCACGGTTTTCTTCTTTTTTAATTAATTCAAAAAAATTGTCTCTAACACTTAAATTATTTGATAATGAAGCCATTATAAATTTAAAACGTGATTTTCGATCGGGGTTTGATATTCGATTTAACTGTGAAGTTAGAATCTTTTGACCATCATTCTTACCTCTTAAAGCTAACTCAGAAGCAATAGTAGTATAATCTCGCTCTGACAGAGTTAATCCTTTGATTGAATCAGTTTTCATCCAAATAGATTTTAACCACTCATAACCATTATCTGTTAAAATCATAGAACGTAAAGACCGGAAATACATAGAACGATTAGTAAGAGTAGTCGCTTCATTCATATGGCGTCTTAATGTTGATTCTAATTCATCTGCTTTTACTTCTCGTTGCTCTTCAGTGAGAAAATTCCAAAATGTAGAATTGAGTCGAGCCAATATTCTTTGCGTATTCAAAATATCATTTTCAGTTTTTAAAGCACTAATACATAACTCAATCATATCAACGGGTCTGATATTTCCATAGAGCATATCATCCCAAAGGTTTAGCCAAATTATTCCCCTTAAATATGAGTCATTGATTTTTGGCAAATTTTCTAAAAGAAATGAACGACTTATTGGGTCCATTTTAAAGTAACCATACCCAACACCAGCGCCATTAGGTAAAATGTAATTGGGTTTACTCATTCCTCTTGCGTCTAATATTTTGACCTCTTCACCTTTTAAATAGACTGGAAGTAAGATGTCACTATTATCATACCCCAACCTAACTGTAAGGTGTTGCATCCACATTCTGTTTTTCTTTTTTGGATCTGATTGTTTAAGTGTTAATTGTTGAATTAAAGTATCTTGATCAATTAGTAACTCATATTCGACAATTGGGCGATCAGGTTCGTCTACCCAAACTTTACTCCAGGCTGTTAGATCTTCCTTTGATAAATTATCCAAAATTTTAATTAGATCTGGCCACGTCGCATTTCCATAAGCATAATTAGAAAGATATATTTGCATTCCCTTTTGAAAAGTTTTTTCACCCACAAGCAATTCAAGTTGCTTCATTACTACGGGTGCTTTTGAATAAATAATTGAGCCATATAAAGTCCCAGCCATATTTAAGTTTTCTAGAGGCTGACGTATTTCGTTGGCTCCCAAACTTCGATCCACGGTGTATGCGGAGGAATAATTGCTTAAAAAACGAAGTTCATGATTTATTTCAGGAAAGCTTGGATTAACGATTTTACCCCCCATAAAGCCAGCAAACACTTCTTTTGTCCAAACATCATCAAACCAGTCCATAGTGACAAGATCTCCAAACCACATATGAGTTGTTTCATGAGAAATTAATCCAGCACGACTTAAATATTGATTTTTAGTTGCTGATAGTTCTAAAAATAGACTGACATCTTTATAAAAAATAGCACCAGGATGCTCCATGCCTCCGTATTGAAAACCAGGGATTAAAGCAAAATCAAATTTTTGATATGGATAATCAATTCCCGTATACTTTTCCATCCAAGAAATAGCGCGGGAATGAAGATCAAATATTTCATTTTTATTTCGCTCCACTTTTTCAAGATCTGTTTCCCTGTGGAGCATTGTCATTTTTCGACCATCTTTTTCCTGAGAAATGCGTTTAAATTTCCCAGCAGTAAATGCAAATATATAGGTGCTCACTGGTCGTGTTTCACCAAAAACGATTACACGCTTATCATTTATTATCTTTTCTGATTGGATTGGACCATTTGCAATTGCTGTCCAATCAGTTGGTACTGATAAAGTTAATGAATATCTACCTTTTAAATTTGGCTGATCAAAACATGGTATCGCTGTTGATGCACGATCTGGGACAAATAATGTATAAAGAAACTCATCATTCCGATTTAGGGACATATCTCCTGCTCTGAAGGAAATAAAGATAGAATTTTCTCCTTTAGAAAAATAAGAAGGTTCAATTACGATATGCTGATTTACTAATTTATAGGTAACAGATTTACCTTCTACAACCACAGAATGAATATAATCAGCTGGTTGACGAAAATCTAAGACTACATCGTTAGTTAAATCTGATAATTTGAAATGGATAAATTCTTCTACTGTAATAGGATCGATTTTATCTTTAGGAATATCAAAATTAAGTTGATAATGAACATCCGAAATGGCTGCCTTTCTATTTTGAGCTAATTCCCATGATACTCCAGATGTTATAATAGACGTTTTTGATTGACATCCCATTAATAGAAATAATATTACCCAGAGGCGTTTCATACTCAAAATTACACAGAAATTTTAAGCGCCAATATGTAAAAAGGTGTGAGCGTGTTTTCACGATATTAATTATAGTACAATAAAAGTGGAAATATTTATTTGTCTTCTATTATAAATGAGTATAATTTTGCCGGCCTTCAATCGAAAGAAAAAGGCGTTTTTTAACAAAAGAATTACACATGACGCGGGGTGGAGCAGTCTGGTAGCTCGTCGGGCTCATAACCCGAAGGTCAGCGGTTCGAATCCGTTCCCCGCTACACTCAAAAGCCTTGGTTTCCTGTTTGGAAGTTGAGGCTTTTTCTTTGACATAATTTTTGTTCTGGATTGCAGATAATTGTAATCTCAAACAAACAATTTATTTAATTCGATCAAGAATAGGAATGGCAATATGGCAACTTTGATTATGCGGGATACATACCGCGCATTAGAAGCGGAAATGAAATCTATTGATAGATTAAAGAGAGCAACTGCAGAAAGGATTCGAGAAGCTGCGGATCATGGTGATCTTAAGGAAAATGCGGAATACCACGCCGCAAGGGAAGAGCAAAGTTTAATCGTATATAAGAAACAATTGATGCAGTCCCACGCACCATTCCGGTTCATCGAGAATGGTGAAATTGATACCGATGAGGTCGGGTTTGGCAATAAGGTTTCAGTCCTTGAAGAAGGCAAAGATGCGGCCGAAGATTATTACCTATTAGGTCCCATCGAATTTGAGTTGGATCTTTATCCCATGATTGTAACCTACCATTCACCATTTGCCCAAGCCATGATCGGAAAAGAGGTTGATGACAATTTTACCCTTGAGATCGAAGGAAAAGAGACGAAGTTCACCATCACTGCAATTGAAAAGGTATTTGCAGAATGATGATGCAGTCATTGGTTGCCCAGTTCAATTAGACTCACACCGGCTTTTTATTAAAAATTGCCGTAGAGTTTCTGTGGGACTTATTTAACGGACCACACACCAAGCAAAAGCCCACTTGAAAATCAAGCGGGCTTTTTCATTTTATTAAGTAAATTTTCGGTTATCATAACCCATAAACACATATTTCAATAAGCCAATTATTTACACCTATGACAAAATCTAATAAACGAACCATTATCATTTCCACCCTAATACTTGTTCTTTTAGTGGGGGGCATCATTTTTATAAGCTTATTCCCCGAGGG
>JABGZQ010000053.1 GCA_018674655.1 Fidelibacterota bacterium
GCATGGGCATTGGTGCCAATACAATAGCCACTGGGGTTATCTTCCGTAATATTCATGACGGCCCGCCACTTGGCAAACCGCGCACCCATTTTTCTATATTCTTTTAACCGATCATCCAATCCATCCAATCCAGATGTAATTTTTTCACCTTCAGTTCCGGCTAAATCGTGGGCACCGGCATCTACTTTAATTCCGGGGATGACCCCCTTTGATGCTAAATATTCCGGATAGGGTGTGCTCTCGGCCAATGAGGATTGGCGCAGTGTTTCATCATACATAATGACACCACTAATATAGTTTTCCATTTCATTTGCACTAAACAAAAGATCACGATAAGCATTTCGACTTTCAAATGTACTTTCTGTATCAATTTGGGCCAGGCGACTTCCAATGGTACCTGTACTTTCATCTGCCGCAAGGATTCCTTTGCCCGGAGCAGTCATCGCTTCAGCAACAGCTTCTAAACTGTTTAAATTAAGACTCATGCTATTTCCTCTTTTTAATTTTGATAAATTTCAATTCCTAAATGGCCAATGACTTTCCCACAGAACCAAGGTCAGCAAATGCTTCATCTAGGCGCTCAACCATACTGGTTTCTGCAGCTCTCAGTACCTTTCGAGGATCATATTGTTTTTTATATGGTGATCCATCTTCCGGATCTACCTGATACAAAAATGCTTTTTGATTTTCATTTACATAAGAACCAATCGCTTTTGAGAAGGCAAATTGGGTGTCCGTATCAATATTCATTTTGAAAACACCATAAGAAATGGCTGCTGTAATTTTATCCTTTTCAGATCCGGAACCGCCATGAAAAACCAAGTCCAATGGGTTCGCACCTGTTTGGTGGGTTTCATCAACCAAAGCTTGGGATGTTTTTAAAATCTCTGGTCTCAGTTTTACATTCCCTGGTTTATAGACACCGTGGACATTCCCAAAAGATGCGGCCAACGAAAAATGACCAATTGGATTCAATAGTTCATAGGCTCTTAAACAATCTTCTGGTTGTGTATACAATAACGGATTATCTGCACCAATATCATCATCGGAACCGACACCATCTTCTTCACCTCCCGTTACACCCAATTCAATCTCAAGACTCATGCCAATTGGGGCCATTCGTGTGAGTAAACGTGCGGATTCTGAAAGATTAAAATCAATGTCTTCTGCAGAAAGATCCAACATATGAGAGGTAAATAATGGTTGCCCTGTTTTCTCATAATGTTCTTCACTATAACCAATTAATGCCTCTACCCATGGAATGAGTGCTTTATTCGCATGATCTGTATGGAGCACAGCACAAATACCATAATATTTAGCCAGAAGATGCACATGATGGGCCGCCGATACCGCGCCAAGTACTTTCGCTTCAAAGCTGTCAGGACATCCCTGCCCCGCATAAAATTGAGCACCACCATTGGATAATTGAATAATCACATCTGATTTATTTTTTACCGCTGCTTCCATGATGGCATTCACAGAACTTGTGCTGACCGCATTCACAGCAGGTAGTGCATACCCACCTTCTTTAGCCGCATTTAATAAAGTTTTATAATTCTCCCCGGTAACTACGCCCGGTTTTAAAGTATATGACATTGTTTCTTCCTTAAGTTTTTACTGTTGACCAATTTCATTCAATAATTCATTAAACCACTTTTGGTTTATATTAAAAGGCTTTCCACCTTTAATTCTTTCAAAATCTATTAATCCTAATTCACTATTATTGTCATCATCCAGGCCTACGACACCACTTCGCCCATCTAAAGCAAGTTGTGCTCCCAGTTTCCCGGATTTTTTAATTAATTCCAAATCTTGTTTATTGGGAGCCGCACTGCGGCCAAAATACCCACTTTTCTGGACCAAAGTTTTTTCAGCATCCAAACGATCAGTAAACTGTTTTGCAAACCACTGCCCTGGATTCAATGTATCCAACGCCACATGACCAAATGCATCCCGTTCAACAGTTTCCCCAGCCGCTTCCATTTCTTTAATGATGGTATCCGTTCCGGCCCCTTCACTAAGGAAAATATTGACTGAATCTTTTTTATCCATCAATTCTTTCAAACGCGTGTATTCTACGTCAAAATCAATATCCATTTCAGGGATATAAATTGCATCCACATCCCAGCGTTGTTGATCAATCAATATTTCTGGTAAAAAATTGCGCTTTTTTAAACGTTCATGATATTGTTTTGCTGTATAAGCCGTGAGCCATCCACAACTTCTTCCCATGACTTCATGAATGATCAATTGACGGAAACTGGTTGTATTCTCATTGGCGATATTTTCAAAGAAAATAGCGCCTTGCTCTGCCGCTGTCCACGCCCCTAAAGATTGGGCAATAGGATAGACATCATTGTCCACTGTTTTCGGCAGACCAACAACGGTGAGGTCGTAATCATTTTCTTTGAGGTAAAATGAAAGTTGAGCCGCCATGGTATTGGTATCATCCCCACCAATCGTATGCAAAATATTAATACCATCTTTCATCAATTGCTTCGCAGCAATCTTTAGGGGATCTTCCCCTTTTTTAATATATCCCCGTTTTATGCAGTTTTCGGCATTCGTTAGTTTGATGCGGCTGTTACCGATAGGGCTTCCACCAAACTCATATAGAATATTCGTTTTTTCACGAACGGATTCAGGGATTTCAATTTTATTTCCTAACAATAAACCGCGATATCCATGGAGGTACCCTACAAGTTCTGCTTCTGGAGCAAGGATGTTATATGCTTCAATCAATGCGCCAATTGATGCAGACAAGCACGGGGCGATTCCTCCTGCGGTTAAAAATGCAATCTTCATGAAATTCCTAAATTATGGGTGTGAAAATTAATAAAAGATACTTTTATAAACAGATCAATTAATTCCTTATTTATCATGTTTAATTGTTTCCTTGCAACCAAAGAGATAGTCACCTTATTATGATTGATATTATTTTCTTAAATGTGCAATAAATAGGAGGTTATTATGCATAAAAGGGTTCGAATAATCCAATTCGCCATTTTTCTATTAGCTGCAGTCACCCTGATCAGCGCCAAAGAACGATTCAGCGAGGATTTATTTAAAGCATTAAAATATCGAAACATCGGTCCATTTCGTGGTGGCCGATCAGCCGCAGCGGCGGGCGTTCCTGGTAATAAATTTGTAGCCTACTTTGGTGGCACAGGCGGGGGCGTATGGCAAACCAAAAATGCCGGTCAAACCTGGAATAACATTTCGGATGGATTTTACGGAGGGTCAATTGGCGCAGTGGCGATCAGTGAATGGGACCCCAATGTAATCTATGTTGGCGGCGGTGAAGTTACTGTCCGAGGAAATGTATCCCATGGAGACGGTATTTGGAAATCCACTGATGCGGGGAAAACCTGGAAAGATGTGGGCCTGAAAGATTCCCACCGTATTCCCAGAATTCGTATCCATCCTAGAAACCCAGATCTGGTGTATGCAGCTGTACTTGGACATTTATCCGGCCCTAACGATGAACGGGGTGTATTTCGCAGTTCAGATGGAGGTGATACTTGGGAGAATATTCTGTATGTCAATGATGAAGTAGGTGCTTGTGATCTCATACTCGACCCCAACAATCCCCGTATTATTTATGCATCTACCTGGCGTATCAAACGTACGCCATACAGCCTTGAGAGCGGCGGTGAAGGATCAGGCCTTTGGAAATCTACAGATGGAGGTGATACATGGAAAGAGATTACAAAAAACAAGGGATTACCTGAAGGAATTGTTGGCATCATTGGTATCACTGTTTCTCCTCTAAATTCTGATCGGGTTTGGGCCATTATTGAAAATCGAGATGGTGGATTATTCCGGTCAGACGACGCTGGGGAAACATGGATAAAAACAAGTTCTGATAATAACTTGCGCCAACGGGCATGGTATTATTCCCGCGTTTATGCTGATACGGAAAATGAAGATTTAGTGTATGTTCTAAATGTCCGATTTTGGCGTTCAAAGGACGGTGGGAAAACATTTAATTCTATACGCACACCACATGGAGATCATCATGATCTTTGGATTGATCCTCAAGATGCGAAACATCTCATTATTGCTGACGATGGTGGCGGACAGGTTTCTTTTGATGCAGGCGCAACCTGGAGCACTTATCATAACCAACCAACTGCCCAGTTCTATCGTGCAGATGTCGATAATCAATTCCCCTATCGCGTTTACGGTGGTCAGCAGGATAACAGCACAGTTTCAATTGCATCACGAACTACTTCTGGCGGCATCACAGAACGGGATTACTATCCTGTAGGCGGTGGTGAAAGCGCACATGTAGCACCCCATCCTGAAAATCCCAATATTGTTTATGCCGGATCTTATAGTGGATATTTAACCCGGTATAATCATTTAACTGGAGCGCGACAAAACATCACAGTTTATCCTGATAACCCAATGGGACACGGCGTAAAGGATATGAAGTACCGCTTCCAGTGGAATTTTCCGATAGAATTTGATCCACATGATCCAAACACATTATATGTAGGGTCACAACACCTTCATAAAACCACCAATGAGGGTCAATCTTGGGAAATCATTAGCCCCGATTTGACAACCAACACACTATCGATGCAGGATGAGTCTGGAGGCCCAATTACAAAAGATGACACTGGAGTAGAATATTATTGCACTATTTTTGTGATTACACCATCCCCCCATGAAAAAGGTGTAATCTGGGTAGGCTCAGATGATGGTCGTGTAAACTTAACTAGAGATGGTGGAAAAACTTGGGAAGATGTCACGCCGAACATGATGCCAGAGTTTGGATTGGTCAATACCATTGACCAATCACCCCATGATCCGGCAACTGCATATATAGCTGTCACTCGCTATAAGTTGGATGACTTTAAGCCCTATCTATACAAAACTAGCAATTATGGAAAAACTTGGAAACTCATTTCAAAAGGGATACCAGATGGTGCTTTTACACGCGTTGTTCGTGAAGATCCTGAGAAAAAGGGTTATCTCTATGCGGGGACAGAAACGGGAATGTATATATCATTTGATGACGGAAAGAACTGGCAGTCATTCCAATTGAATTTACCCATCGTACCTGTTACCGATTTGGTAGTAAAAGAAAATGATCTGGTTGTAGCTACACAAGGGCGTTCATTTTGGATTTTGGACGACTTGACACCCCTGCATCAATTATCAGACCAAATCGCAAAGTCCAAAACACATTTGTATATACCCCGCAATACTTACCGACTGCCAGGCGGTTACGGGTGGGGTGGCCCAAGTCCAACGTCGGGAAAGAATCCTCCAAATGGAGTAATGACATTCTATTATTTGGACGAAAAACTCGACGCGGAGGATGAATTCACTTTGGAATACATGGAATCGGATGGTGATGTTATCAAAACTTACACCAATAAGAAGGATAAAAAGAATCCAGGGCGCCGAGGCCCCGCGTCTCGTGGGCTTGGCGCATCCGCCGGTCCCGTCGCTGAGACGAAACAAGGTATGAATAGCTTCGTATGGAATATGCGCTACCCAGATGCCAAAAAGGTTCCTAACGCTGTGATGTGGGGAGGCTCTCATATTGGCCCGAAGGCTGTTCCCGGTGAATACAAAGTTCGATTGACTGTAAATGGTAATGCCCAGACGGAATCTTTTTTCATCATAAAAGATCCACGGATAAAAACCACGCAAGCAGATTTTCGAGCTCAGTTTAACTTGCTGTTGGACATTCGTGACCGAACAACAGAAATCAATGAAAAAATCCTGACCATGCGCAGCATTAAAAAGCAAATTAATACGTTGACCAGCTTAATGGATAAATCAGGGTTCAAAAATGTTGAGCTTATTAGAGCAGGGAAAGCACTAACCAAAAAACTCTCTGCAATCGAAGAAGAGTTAATCCAGGTTAAGTCAAAAAGTGGCCAAGATCCGTTAAACTATCCTATCAAGTTGGACAACAAAATTGCGGCCTTGGTTGGAGTGGTTTCCAGCGTTGATGCCAGGCCTACAGCTCAATCCTATAGCGTATTGGAAGAGCTTGTATCACAGGCACAGACCCATTATAAAAAAATGGATAAAGTGCTTACAGAGGACCTGTTTCAATTCAATAATATGGTCAGTGATGCTGCTGTCCCTGCAGTAATGATTATACCATCTGAAATGAGTAAAGAAAAATAAAGGTCAATTCTAATAATAAAAAAGCCCCCGTTTGAGTATACGACCCGGGGGCTTTTTTATTATGTATCCCTTAAATATTAAATCTGAATAAAATCTCTCCTTCAAATGTTTACAATAAGATGAATCCTATACTTTGGACACCCACCCAAGACCAAGTTAATACTTCCCAAATGGAGGCCTTTCGTAATCAGGTCAATTCCCGGTTCAATATCAATCTAAAAGATTATTTTGACCTCTATGAGTGGTCTATATCCAATATTTCAGATTTTTGGAAAGCGGTATGGGGATTTATGGCCCTTGAATTTTCTGATGATTACACACAAGTTGTAGATGATGATTCAAAAATGCCTGGCGCTCAATGGTTTGAGGGAGTAAAAATGAACTTTGCTGAGAATCTCCTCAGGATTCGTTCTGAAAAACCGGCAATCCATTTTAAAGGTGAAGGTCAAGCGGTTCGAACGCTATCCTATAACGAATTATTTGATGAAGTTGAAAAGCTTGCTTCCGCCCTTAGAAAAATAGGTATTCAACAAGGTGACCGTGTAGCGGGATTCATGCCAAACATGCCCGAAACGATAATCGCTATGCTAGCGACTGCTTCCATTGGTGCAATTTGGTCATCCTCTTCACCTGATTTTGGTATAAAAGGCGTTTTAGATCGATTTACCCAGATCGAACCAAAGGTTCTCTTTGCTGCAAATGGTTATTACTATAATGGGAAAAAATTTGATTCACTTGAAAAGCTAAACAGTATTCTTGATCAACTTCCCTCCGTGGATCATGTGGTGGTTACACCTTATACAGATAGCAACCATGATATATCATCAGTAAAAAATGGAATACTTTGGGATAATTTTATCGATTCCAATCCATCTCCATTGAAATTTGAACAACTTCCCTTTCAGCATCCTTTATATATCATGTATTCAAGCGGGACAACAGGATTGCCAAAATCTATTGTTCACGGCGCTGGCGGAACCTTGCTTCAACACCTGAAAGAGCTACGACTCCATACCAATATTTCTCAGGATGATACTGTTTTCTACTTCACTACCTGCGGGTGGATGATGTGGAATTGGCTCGTGAGCAACCTGGCCATCGGAGCCACAATCGTTCTCTATGATGGCACACCGTTCTATCCATCCCCGAACGCCATGTGGGATATAGTGGATAAACTGGGTATCACTCATTTTGGTACCAGTGCCAAGTTCATCGATGCCTGCCGACAAGAAGGATTATCTCCGACCAACACCAATTCACTCGAAACGTTGCGTACCATCCTTTCAACCGGATCACCACTAGTAGAAGAAAGTTTTGACTATGTGTACAACCAAATCAAATCAGATGTACAATTGGCATCTATTTCTGGCGGCACAGATATCATTTCCTGTTTTGCAGGAGGCAGTCCCACACTGCCCGTGTACCGTGGTGAACTCCAATGTATTGGCCTGGGTATGGACGTGGCCGCCTTTGACTTAAAAGGAAATGCCATGGAAAATGAAAAAGGTGAACTGGTGTGCCGGAAAGCCTTCCCTTCTATGCCCATTTATTTCTGGAATGATCCGAAGGGGAAAAAATACCGAAACGCATATTTCAACCAATACCCTGGGATATGGCACCATGGGGATTTTATAGAGGTGAATCGACATGGGGGCGTAACCATCTTTGGTCGTAGCGATGCTACTTTAAATCCAGGAGGTATTCGAATCGGTACAGCTGAGATCTACCGTGTGGTAGATGCCTTTGATGAAGTAGCAGATAGTTTAGTCGTAGGTCAAATCTGGGATGGAGATGAGCGGGTCATTCTATTTATCAAATTGAATGAAGGATGTAAATTAGATAAGTCATTGATCATGGAGATAAAAAAAGCAATTCGCACCAATTGTTCTCCACGCCATGTACCTGCTATTGTCTTAGAAACAAAAGATATCCCTTATACCATTAACGGGAAAAAAGTGGAAATTGCTGTGAAGAAGATCATCCATGGTGAAGAAGTGACTAATCAAGATGCGCTGGCAAATCCGGAATCATTGGATTTATATAGAAATATAAATGAACTTTTGTAGAAACATGGCATGCCGTATCCTTACATTATTTAATTAATGGATACTTTCAGCCACGCCCTTTGGGGAAAAGGATTATTTGGATATCGCGGCCATCGTTGGATGGCCCTCTTTTTTGGCGCCATTCCGGACCTATTTTCATTTGGCATACTTATTATCAGTCGAATCCTATCGGGAGAATTTCAACTTGGAAGTCCACCACCATCTGAGACAATTCCATGGTGGGTATATATCAATTACAATATATCGCACAGTTTTATCAGTGCTTTTATATGTATTGGTATTGTTTATAGATATAGAAAAGATATTGCCTTCGCAATGCTGGGATGGCCATTTCATATAATTCTGGATTTTCCATTTCATTCCAAAGAATTCTTCCCCACTAAACTGCTATGGCCCATTACAGATTTTTCATTCGATGGTGTTCCATGGTCCCGCCCAGAAATATGGTTTCCGAATTTAGCGGGAATACTGATTTTATTTATTTATAGGAAATATAAATCGTAATCGTAGAGACACGGCATGCCGTGTCTCTACATAATATTTCAATTAAACTGACTTAGAATATTCACCAAGTCCACCACCCGGTTGGAATATCCCCATTCATTATCATACCAGTTCAGTGTCTTAATCAAACTGCCTTCAATCACCTTTGTGAAAGGGGCATCAAAAATCGACGAATGGGGGTTGCCAATAATATCAGTTGAAACAACTGGCAAAGTGGAATATTCAACTACACGATTCATACTGTCCGTTTTTGAAGCATTTAATACCGTCTCATTGATTTCATCTACGGTAACATCTTTATTTAATCGAAATACACTATCTACAACAGAACCATCCGGTACAGGAACACGCATGGCTATACCATCCAACTTACCTTTCAATTCGGGTAATACTTTACCCACAGCCTTGGCTGCACCCGTTGTCGTTGGAATAATATTTTCTGCCGCGGCACGGCTTCGGCGCCAATCAGAGTGAGGCACATCTGCTAATCGCTGATCGTTTGTATAGGCATGGATCGTGTTAATAACACCATATTCAATACCGAAATTGTCATTTAATATCTTCGCCATAGGCGCCAGGCAATTGGTTGTACAACTGGCATTAGAAATGATCTTATGATCTGCAGTTAATTCATCATCATTGACACCAATCACTAAAGTATAATCAATTTCATCTTTAGCCGGGACTGTGAGAATTACGCGACTTGCACCCGCATCAATATGTTGTTGAATTTGCTGCCGTGTTCTAAATATTCCTGTAGCTTCAATTACAACATCTACACCTAAACGATCCCATGGTAGTTGAGATGGGTCGCGTTCAGCAATCATTTTAACAGAATTGCGAGATGTTTTCATTACATCTCCATCTAATTCAACAGAATCGTTAAACCGGCCCATCACTGTATCATATTTTAATAAATATACCATCGCATCATTATCTGCAATATCGTTGATAGCGACTACTGATACATTTTCTCTGTCATTTAATATTCTGAATACAGAACGACCAATCCGCCCGAATCCATTAATTGCAACTCTCATTTTATGCCTCCCTTAGAGATGCATATGCATCGGCTAATTCTAAAATTCGGCTGGCAAAACCCCAACCATTATCAAACCAAGCAATCGTTTTTAGTAACTTATTGCTGGCAATCATTGTGGCCGGTGCATCAAACACCATGGTATCACCGCTACCAATAGCATCACTGGAAACGATTGGATCGTCCGTATAACCAATAATATCTTTTAATTCATTTCCACTGGCTGCTTTAAAGGCTGCGTTTACTGAATCAATATCTGGCATGTTTACCATTTCTGTCGTTAAATCAATACATGAACCATTCGCCACTGGGACATTCATGGCCATTCCATCCAATTTTCCTTTGAATTTGGGCATTAGCTGAGAAACATAATTTGGCGCCCATGTTTCATTTGGGATAATATTTTCCACCGCTGAACGGCTTCTCCGCAAATCCGAGCGCACTGCATCTGCCAATGGTTGATCTGATGTATACGCATGAATGGTGGTCATCATGGCTTGTTTTACACCAAAAGCATCATCCAATACTTTTAGCATTAAAGCTAATACTTGAGTGGTAGCCGACGTTGTAGAAATAATTTTATCATTCTCTCTAATATCACCATCATTTAATCCCTTGATAACCATACGGTCCACATCATCAATAGGCGGTTTTGTTACAAATACGCGATGGGCACCTGCATCTATATGGGGTTGAAGTTCATCCCTATGACGAAACGCCCCAGTCGAATCAATTACGGCATCTACATTATAAGCATCCCAAGGAACGGTACCAGGTGTACCACCCGCCATTAATCTCACAGAATGATCATTATATTTTAAAAAATTTCCGTCCAAAGTTATTTTATCATCCATCGCTCCATGAATAGAATCCCGCATCAATAGATAATGCATGGCTTCTACATCACCTAAATCGCTAATTGCTACAAATTCAAATCTTGGATCTTTATGACCAATTCGGAATATATTTCGGCCGATTCTGCCAAAACCAAACAGTCCTATTCTTAATGGTTTTTTCATTATAGTCCCCTAAAAACAATATGGGTTTTTAAAAAATGATTTATATGCTACAATAACGACAATATAAATTAGATTGTTTTCATTTATTTATCAAAGCAATTATATTCAATGGATGGAAAATATACTAATTCTTTACCCTTATATTTTTGCAATAATAATATCTATCATTGTTGCCAGATTGATTTGGACAAATCATCCTAATTCTAAATATATAATGATATTTATTCTGATTTTTTCTATCGTTACCACTACCCATTATAATATCCAACACAATCCTATTCTTATACTTTGGCTATGTAACTTTACGGCTATGATAGGGTTATATCTTTGTTATCGATTCCACCAAATTGTATTTGATATCTTTTTTTATTTTTGCTGGACGGGGGACTTGTTTACATTGTTAGTTTTTGATAATCCTGTGGCGCCACCAATGAGTACCAACCCGATCGCATTTATGGGGTTTATTTTCAAACATTCTATTCCACTTATCCTCACTATTTACCTAATCAAAAATGGTTATAAAAAGGTTTCATCAACAGCATTAAGGCATAGTCTTTTAGCCATGATAGCTTATACTGTTTTTGTCGGATTTATCAATCTATTGTTCGACTCAAATATAATGGACTTAAGGTATGCTACATTAGATATAGAAAAAGCATTTGGGCCTTGGCCTTATTATGTTATCGTGAATATATCTATCGCTCTGATTTGGTTTAAATCAATTGAATTTATTACAAAAAAGATTAGGCTAATCCACACTTAGAACATACCTGATATTATATAATGATATTGGAGAAAGCAAAGTCTCCACAAGACTACGGGGTGAATTTCGGCTTCAATATTTTCCAAACACCAATAGTTAAAACAGGTATAACAAATATAATCCAGTAAGCCCAAGTTAATCCACCATACCCCTTGGCAATCAGTCCCACAAGACCGACTGCATTGGCAATAAATATTGAAGCAATTAAAAGTACTATTCCGATGGCAGATCGCCATTGGTTTGATAATGCCGTGTAGACAGATGCTATTCTTTCATTAAATCCATGAATTAAACCAACCCCAGTTTCAATAAAAGTTCCAAAGAGAACAATCTGAAAAATGAGTTTAAACCAGTCCCAGCCAATTTTATCTAATACAGCATTTACAGGGACAGATGCATTTAATACATTTGGATATTGGCTCAGCATGGCAAAAAACATAAATACAGCCGGAATCATACCAATGGCACCAGCTACCAGCCCAGATATAATTGCTTCTTTGCGGGTTTCAATATGACGAACACAAAATAGAATGGCGGGGATCAGACCGATATTATAGGCTGCATATTTAATACCGCCCATTGTCCAACTAATATCAGATGGTTGCTGATTAAAACTGGATTCAATGGCATCTCCATAAAGGAAAAACACGACCAAAAACATTATGGCAAAAACACCGTATAAAATAATGGACCAAAAGGAGAGTAATCTTTCTATCAATGTGGTTCCAAAGAAAACAATCAACCCTACCAAGGTCATCATAAGGATAATACCCATCAAATTTGAAATACCAAACATTTCATGGATGATTTCCCCGGAGGCCGATCCCATAACGGATATAATCAATATTAATCCAATCAGATAAAGTACTTCATAACTAATCCAGGCTTTCCCTAATAACCCCTGAATGAAAGATCTATATTCATAATGTCTTTCTCTCCGAGCTAATTCAAAACAAATGGCCAGTACAATGCTCCATATAATTGTGGCAACACCCATATTAACTAAGCCCGCCACAGGGCCTGCGGTCAGAAAAAATTCAACCAATTCCCGGCCCGTGCCATATCCACCTCCAATTATCAAGGACTGAAAAATAAATCCGGGCAGTAAATACTTTTGAAAAAATGGGTTTTTCAATTGAATATTTCATTCAAGTTATCAACAATAATACCACATCCATCCATCAAAGGATCGATACAAGGTAAACCCGTTTCCATTTGCAAGTTATTGAGATACTTTTCACGTTTATCTGTGGGCAAACCGGAAGTATTGATACTAATTCCCACGCAAGAAATGTCAGGATTGGTACGCTGTCCAAGTTGGGTGTGCATCTCTATACATTCCCCGATGGATGGGAGTGGATAATGTTCCCAACCAGATATCACTTTACGTGTAGCATCGTGGCAAACAACAAAAGCATCCGGTTGTGATCCGTGAAGCAAACCAAGACTTACTCCGGAATACCCCGGATGAAATAGGGTTCCCTGCCCTTCAATCACATCCCAATGATCTGCCGTATTATCAGGGGAAAGCATTTCTGCTGCGCCAGATATAAAATCTGCTTTTATGGCATCAATGGGGATGCCTGCGCCTACTATTATAATGCCCGTCTGTCCGGTTGCTCGAAAGGTAGAGTTCATACCCGCTTCACGCATAGATTTATCCAATGCCAGGGCTGTATATTTCTTGCCGACTGCACAGTCTGTTCCAACCGTTAAAAGGCGCCTACCTAAACGTTTCATACCTGTACCCACCGGCAGATTTTTTGGCGGTACGCGGATGTCAATTAATCGCGAATCAGATTGACTTGCAGCTTCAACAACTTTTGGATAGTCTTTTAGCTTCAGATGCAGACCATTTACAATATCAAGCCCTTGATTGGCCGCATCCGTAATGACGTTCCACCAATTATCCGGGATGATGCCTCCGATCGGTGCCACACCAATAATTAAACTACGCACACCCTGAGATACAGCCTCATCTACTGTCATATCGGGAACACCCATATCAACTTGACAACCAGAAAAACGTAATTGACCCGCAACTAACTCCGGTCTCCATTGGACGATTCCCTGTCCCGTTTTTGCGTAGGTTGAATCTTCTTCCTCACCAATCAAAATTAAATAGGGTGCATTTAATTTCAATTAATTGATTCCTTCCAATCGATATGCATGGTTAAATATTTCTCCTTTAAATTTCTTTATAAAAAATTATTTCTTATAACCCGGACCCCGAACAACCTTGCCCGGCGTTGCCCCTGTGTGTTCACTATCTTTTAATACCTGGACACCATTAACGAATACATGATGAACGCCCGTGGATAATTGATGTGGTTTGGCAAATGTCGCATGGTCTTGAATCGTTTCCGGATTAAAAATAACCACATCTGCATAATAGCCTTTTTTCAAATAACCCCGTCCTTTGATTCTCAATTTTTCTGCAGAGAGACCGGTTAATTTATGAATCGCGCTTTCCAGAGATATCACTTTTTCATCCCGTATATATTTCCCAAGTAATCGGGAAAAATTTCCATAAGCTCTCGGATGGGGATTATAATTTAAAAAATCCCCTTCCGGCGCAAGCGAACCTGCATCGGAACCAAAACTCATATAAGGTAATTGAATTTGTTTTTTTATATTTTCTTCGGACATGAGAAAATAAACAACATCCACACGACTGCCATCTTGTATGACAAAATCCATTGCAACGTCGGCATAATGTTTTCCCAATTCATCCGCCACTTCTTTCAGTGTTTTTCCAATATGTTTTCTTAAATCAGGGTTTTTAAATCCTGAGAATAGCACCCCTTCCGGTCCGGCCAGGAAACCCAAATTTTCCCAATCATCCGTATCGGTTATCATTTCTTGTTTAACCCGTTTTCGAATTTCAGGATCCTTCAGTCGTTCCGCCCATTTATCATAACCGCCTTCTTGAACCCATGGAGGCATATGTGCATTTAATCCAGTGGCGCCCGCCACATACAAATACATGTCTGTAGTAATATTTAATCCTCGATCTCTAGCATTGTTTATCTTCTCAATCGCTAGGTCCATTTTATAATGATTTGGAATACCTCCCGCTTTCAAATGATAGATTTCTGCCGGAATATTTGCTTTTTCTGAAATAGTTATTAATTCATCTAACGATTCCAAAAAGCGGTTACTCTCACTGCGCATGTGCGATATATACATACCATCATATTCAGATGCGATTTTGCATAATTCAATCAATTCTTCTGTAGATGAATAAAAAGCTGGAGCATAAATCAGTGAAGAACCAACGCCCAATGCACCATCTTCCATGGCTCGGCGAACCAAAGATTTCATATTCTCAAGTTCCCCTTCCGTAGGAGGTCGGTCATCAAAACCTATTTCATGGATTCGTACTGTAGTCGCACCCACAAAGGACGCCACGTTTGTTGAGATGCCCCTGTTTTCCAATGATTCTAAATACTCACCCAAAGTGGTCCAGTCAATTTCATATTTAAACTCAGTCATATCGGCCAGTTGCTGTTCTCTCATTTTTTTATTTAAAGGCCCCATGGACCATCCTTCACCAAACACCTCTAATGTTACACCCTGTTTAATGTCACTTAAAGAACGGCCATCGGCAATGAGAGATGTAGTGGCCCAACTGAGCATATTGATAAAACCGGGTGAAACAGCCAACCCATTTGCATCAATTTCTATCTTTCCTTTACCTGGAAAATTCCGAGCAACCCGAACAATTTTGTCGCCTTTGATAGCAACATCGGCTACCACAGGTTGAGTGCCGGTTCCGTCATAGACATTGCCGTTTCTTATGACCACATCGTATTGAGCACATCCGCACAATAAGACGAGTATTAATCCTACAATAAAAACCTGTTTATTTTTCATGCTTTATCCTGTATTTATAATAAATTGAAATCCAATAACAATCCCAATTGAATTTGCGATTATATCCTTAAAACTAAAACAACCACTACCGTATTTTTTATCGTAGACTTCCTTCAACATTCCAATTGTAAATGTGCTTATCAACACCGATTGGGTGTTGATGCCACCTATTCCACGCAATACCAAAACCAATCCAACGCTTCCTGTAGCATGAACCATTTTATCCTGCCCAAACCATGGGTCCATACAACAATCAATTTGAATCGTGTCTACCTTGGTAGAGTCTCCTTGTGCTGAAATAGCTGGTAATACCAATATATAAAACAAAAACCCGCTAAATATATTTAACCTCATTTATTTTAGCAATAAAGCCTTTTGTGATTGAATAAAGTCTCCTGAAACCATTGTAATAAAATAAATACCACTACTTAATCCTGAACCATCCCATTGGGCTTCATAATGTCCCGGATGCTGCATTTTGTTCACAATCGTATTGATCCAATTGCCATTGATGTCGTAAATATTTACGGATACGTGATTCTGAGTCTTAACTGAATATTTAAACGTTGTCCTTGGGTTAAATGGATTTGGATACGCCGGAGATAAATTAAAATTTTCTACAACACCTTCATTTATTGTACCTACAGATCCTATCAGGTAAGATGTTGTACCTGATACGTGTCCATTTTGAACTAAAAAAGACAAAGGAACATCATTTTGTTTGACCATGGTGTCATTTTCATGAAGAATCACATTATACTTATACTCACCATCAATTACATTTTTTAGTGTCAAAGCCCATAAACCATCACCGGCTTCTTGGTCATCGTGCTGCCCATCATCGAATAATTCTCGGATCATTTGGGATGTCATATCACCCTGGATTGAAAATGCACCTTCATTCCCGGAAACGCCCATTACTTGAAATGATATTGTGGCTGCATGGGGTAATTGTTTAGGTAAAAAACTTACATCCGTTGAAAAAGTATAATAATAGGGGTATACTGAATTGTAAGATGCTTCAATAAAAAAGGCACTATAACCAGATAACGGCTCGGAAATATTTGCAATATAAACACCACTTTCAGATTCGGTCAATAGAGAATCTTTCCAAATGGGTCCCATAGTATAATATCTAAAATCAAATTCATCTTCATTTGTCGCTGTCCATATGCGTACTGATTTAGGCTCGGTGACAGTTTCAAATCGAATAGAACCATCTTCAACAACTTCCCATGAGAACTCTGGCAAAGTATAATCATTTAAAATGGCTCGGTAAAAAGCAACAGCACTAATAATGACATCTGCCAATTTATCATCCATACCATGACCGGTATTCGCCACATACCGTTGATATTTAGGCCCATCAAGTTTGTCAAAATAATATTGAGAGGAGGGCACAAAAAACTCATCCCCTGCAGAATGTATTAAAAATTTTGGCATCATTAAATCATCCTTATAATTTAATGGATCAACAATTTTCATAAGATCATATATTTCTGGACGGGGAAACCAATCAAATATCCCAGCAGCTTCATAATCACCTACTGCTGGGGACCAAAACCCATAGGCGCCATAATGGTGGTTAAAGGAATCCACCAAATTTAAAGCATCAAAAACAACAGGGATTATCGCCACAACTCTATCATCAATTGCACCCGTCAGCCAAGTGGTCCAGCCACGTTTTGATGCACCAAGGAGTACAAATTCATTTACAGCATTACCATCATTTAGTATGGACCTAAAGAAATCTTGTACAGCATCCATGGATTTGACCACCCCTTTAACCATCGGTAGTTGAAGCGGCCAATCTGCATCTCCAGTTCTTAAATATTTATCCCACGTATAGGCAATGATTGCATCTTCAGATCGCTTAAATGTTTCGTCTGAAAAAACAACCGGTTCATTTGGAATCATTTTAACTTCTATAACAACAGAATTTGACATGAGTGCTAATGATACAATTTCATCGTCCACTGATGATGGGGGAGAGTCACCATTGCTACCTCCGCTGATTAAAACCAGTGCTTTTTCATACTTAAGAGTATCAGGTACAATAATATTAACCCAATGTTGCCAATGGGCTCTATCTACAACATCGGCTGATTTCCAAGTCTGTGAGAATACTTCCAATACATGTACTGTATAGTTATCCTTGGAATAGGTGTGTCGCTCGTTATAACTAAATGTTGTATCGGATCTATTAACATAATCTTTGAGGGTGTTGTCTCCACCATATAAAAATGGTAGAGAAATAACTATGGAAATTAAATATTTGAATATTGAAAATCTTTTATGAATCATGATTGCATATTAATTGTTATTTTGTATGTTAGTCAAACGGCTATTTTCTTTCAATTATTATGATGATTGAACAAACCAATAAAATTGTTGTAAGGAAACATTATGGATTATTTAAAATCTGCAAAAACTGTCTTAATTAAAGAAATTGCCGCCTTAAAACAATTAGAGTCCTCATTGGGTAGCGACTTTAATACGGCAGCTGAACTCATTTATAATACAACCGGAAAAGTTATTTTTGTAGGACTTGGAAAATCCGGTCACGTAGCTCGGAAATGTGCCGCTACATTTTCCAGTTTGGGAATCCCTTCTTTTTTTGTTCATGCCAGTGAAGCTTTCCATGGTGATTTTGGAATGATATCAAAAAATGATTCAATCGTTGCATTTTCTTTCAGCGGCAAAACAGAGGATGTAGTTAATGTTGTAAAATATTGTAAACAAAATAATATTCCGACCATAGGGATTTCCGGAGATTCAAATTCTTTGTTGGCAAAAAAGAGTCATATTCATCTTGATATTTGCGTGAATGACGAAGCAGATCATTTAAATTTAGCTCCCACTTCTTCTACAACCAATATGATGGCATTGTGTGATGCGTTGGCTTCATCCATTTCAGAACAAAAAGGATTTTCTCGAAGTGATTTTCACACATTTCATCCCGATGGAAGTTTGGGAAATCAGCTAAAAGATGAATAAATGAACAAGGTGACTGTTGTAGGTAGTTTTATGTACGATTTGGTGGCCACAGCACCAAGACGTCCCAAAACAGGGGAAACACTTATCGGTGATTCTTTCGGCATGTTTTTGGGTGGGAAAGGTGCCAATCAAGCGATCGCCGCTTCCAGAGCCGGCGCATCCGTTACCATGGTTGGGCGATTGGGTAATGATTTGTTTGGAAACCAATTTTTAGAGAAATTCTCTGAAGAAGGAATAAAAACAGACTTTGTCATCCAAGATACTGAAAATGGAACAGGTGTGGGAATGCCCCTCATCGATGCTTCCGGCGACAATAGTATTGTAATAATTCCTCAAGCTAATATGGCACTCACTGTTGAAAATATCGATAAGGCGGAATCAGTCATTGCAGATTCAGATGTGTTGATCTTGCAGTGTGAAGTACCCATGGAAGCAAATAAACGTGCTGCGGAAATTGCCAACAAAAATGATACACTGGTAATTCTTAACCCTGCACCTGCACGTAAAATTCCTGATACCTTATTGTCATTAGTTGATATTATAACACCGAATGAAAGTGAAGCGGAAATCCTTACAGACATGCCCACAGAGACAAATAGCCAAGCCATGGAAGCAGCCCATCACCTTTTGTCAAAAGGAGTAGAAACCGTCATCTTAACGTTGGGCAGCCGAGGATCATTACTACTTACAGAAAAAATGGAAAAACGCATCCCAGCATATTTAGTAGATGTTATCGATACAACCGCAGCAGGAGATGCCTTTTGTGGTGCATTAGCAGCTATCTTATCAAATGGATCTATAATAGAAGAAGCAATTAAAATTGCAAATGCAGCGGGAGCTTTGGCCGTAACAAAATTAGGAGCAGAGCCCTCCCTCCCAACGAAAAAGGATATCGATCAATTAATTAACCGGTTTTAATCCCAAATCAATTAAATGCTGTCGTATTAACCCTCTTTCATATTCTCTATATTTATGAAATGGTTCAGCCATATAATCGTCACAAATTCCCATTATTGACAGTGAACACTTCAATCCTTTTAGAAAACTTGATTTGTATTTCCCTACTGAATAAATCGTCATACTGATTTGCATAATTGTTTCATGCAATGATGCCATTTTTCTTAAATCACCCTCAATAGATGCATGATACAAATTTACATATAATTCTGGGATCATATTTGCGCCACCGCAAACGCCGCCGTGACCACCCAATACCAATGTTTCTCCTAATAATTCCTCTGGACCAACAAAGAGTCGAAAATCCTCATTATCTTTAAATAATTGTTGAAGTTGATGAAAATATACCATATTTGCTGAACTATCTTTTAAACCAATCACACCAGGAATTTTAGATGCCGATTTCACAGTCTCCGGTTCAAAAAATAATTTGGTATGGCTGGGCATATTGTATAGAAAAACGGGCAACGGAAGCTTAGGGACTAAATGTTCTAAGTATTCCAATAGTTCTGCTTGTCCTGCGGGAAAGTAGTAAGGGGGTGCCAAAACAACAGCACTTGCACCTTTTTCTGCTGCATATTCAGCAATATTAATAGACTCTACAAATGATGTGTCTGTTATTCCAACAAGCACTGGAACTGTTTTCTCAACTTGGTCCAACGACTGTGAAATAATTTCTTTACGAAGACGATGACTTAAACTTGGTGCTTCTCCAGTAGTGCCAAGTAAGAATAACCCATGAACACCACCAGTTAAAATATGATTGATCAATTGTTCTAATCCCTTTTGATCAAGGCTATCCCAATCGTTTAATGGTGTTATCATCGGAGGAATAATGCCATGAAATTGGTTGTTGGATATCTGATTATTCATTATCACTGGCCTAAGTTTTTATAATATGAAAGTGTAATCATGTCGTAATTTAAACTGATCTCAATAATAATCCTCATTTCTGGCGATGCAAAATCTAATTTGGCAAAAGAAAGTCAAATTCATTTAGATATCTTCGTTAGTGATGATAGATGAAGCCAACGCATCACACAATACCATCATATTAGTTGTGGAAGAAGTGGGGACAAGGTTTAAATGGTCTCGTAGGCAGCTTTATGTATGATCTTGTTGCTACAGCCCCTCATCAACCCAATACTGGAGAAATATTAATCGGTAACTCCTTTGGCATGTGTTTGGGTGGAAAAGGCGCTAATCAAGCCATCGCTGCATCCAGAGCCGGCGCAAAAATCAATATGGTTGGAAGTTTGGGAGAGGATGTATTTGGAGATCAACTTTTAGCTAAATAATTATTCATAAACAACAATCTGAATTTATATAATGTAAGAGTGAATTCATGCCATAGCATTGTGGCATTAGATAGTTATAATTTAATAATTTTTTCTAAGATTTCTGATGTACTGTGACCGGGTCGGAATGGAACTACTTTTACATCTCCCCCATTCTCCATGACAGTATCCGCGCCCACAATTGTTTCTGTTGAATAATCACTCCCTTTTACCAACACATCTGGTAAAAGCATTTGAATAATTTTTGCTGGCGTATCTTCATCAAAAACGACCACTAAATCAATCGACTCTAATGCATCCAGAATGGCTGTTCTATCATCTTGAGTTTGGATAGGGCGGTGCGCCCCCTTCAATTCACGCACTGAGCGATCACTATTCAACGCCAAAACCAATTTGCTCCCAAGTAATTTTGCGTCAGCCAAATACTCCACATGGCCTCGATGGAGAATATCAAAACAACCGTTAGTGAATACCACTTTTAGCCCGGCGAATTTCCATGCATCCACTTGAGCTTTGGCTTCATTCCAATTATTTGCTATCATAATACTATTCTCTCGTACAAAAAATTAAATGGAATCCCTGATTTTTTTGAGCAAGTCGTTTGTCAAGCGAATGCCTTCCATTTCGGTGTGGACGCTACCTTCATATTCAATGCCCACATAACCCTTATAACCCGCGTCTAAAACAATATTCATAATGCGGTAGAAGTCTGAACCGGTTTCATTCCCTTTTTCATCAAATTCATGACTTTTAGCACTAACTGCTTTAGCGTAAGGCATTAATTCCTTCATCCCTTGATAACGGTCGTACCATTCGTCGCCTTGGATGCGGAAATTTCCGAAATCCGGGAGC
>JABGZQ010000015.1 GCA_018674655.1 Fidelibacterota bacterium
CAAACATCTAATCAATACATTGCTGATAGAACATTTAGTAATGAGTTCGTTTATAATGAAGCTGTGCATGCAGCTTACATCCAATATGGCGGAGCCCTTGGATTTATTGGTTATAATGTTGGTGGTAGATATGAAACTGTTGATATGATGTCTGAACTCAAAACAACCAATGAATCATTTGATAATGATTATAAAAGTTTCTATCCAAGTTTATCCGTAACATTTGGTGCACCACAATTATTGCAAATTCAGACGAGTTTTTCAAAACGAGTACGCCGACCACGCTCTCGAATGTTAAATCCTTTTAGTTCTCGTCAAGATACCAAAAATATTAGAAAAGGGAATCCTTTTTTAAAGCCGGAATACACCGATTCATATGAATTGAATTTTAGCCGATATTCCAGAGGAATTTCATTAACCTTAGGTGGTTATTACCGATATACAACAGACAGAATGCAACGCCATAAAGAAATCAGACCAGATGGTGTATCTGTAGCTACCTATGAGAATATCGGTACACAAAAAACCAAGGGACTTGAATACAACGCAGTTGGTTCACTCGGTCAGAAGTTAAGACTAATTCTATCAGGCAGTTATTACTGGGATGAGTTGAACTCGGATTTATATGGCACTGATTATAATAAGACAACACAAAACCAACGTATGAGAGTAACGACCATATGGAATATTTCACCAACGACTGAGTTTATGTTTTTCATGTTTTATATGCCACCAAGAGATATTCCAATAGGTAAAATGGGCGCCATGACTTGGTCTTCTATGTCAATAAAAAAGAAATTAATGGATGAGAGGCTGAATTTGACATTGAATGTGAATGATCCATTTGGACTCTCGGGAATGGGATTTGAAACTTGGGGTGATATAGACGAGGACGGGACGCGGGATTGGTATCAGGAGGCTAATCGAAATTGGAGTAGTCAAACACTTCGATTAACTCTGGAATATCGGTTTGGTAAAATGGAAGACAAAAGCAGATTTAGTCGCCAAAGAGGTGAAGGAATGGAAATGGAAGAAGGTTCTGGCGAAATATTTTAAGCTATTCTGTTTTTAATATATTCTGGAAAGGTGCGGTATCCTTTTAGGCCATTGCACCTTTTTCTTTTTTTATTATTAATAACAAAGTATAATTCCTAATGATCAGTGATAAAAAATGGATGATTTATGGTGCCAATGGCTATACAGGTCGTTTGGTCGTAGAAGAAGCCATTAAAAAGGGACTCAAACCCATTTTAGCGGGAAGGTCAGAATCGGTAAAGGAATTGGCCGATGATAAAGGATTAGATTCACAAGTGTTTGATTTATCCTCTAATGATGATATGATTGAACAATTATCTCATGTATCTGTTTTGGCCAATTGTGCCGGTCCTTTTTCTCAAACGGCAGAGCCCATGATGCGTGCATGCATCAATACCCATACCCATTATATTGATATAACGGGTGAAATTTCCGTGTACGAAATGGGGTACGGTTTAGACACAGAAGCGAAATCTGCAGAAATTGTCATTTGTCCTGGCGTAGGATTTGATGTGATTCCAACCGATTGTTTGGCAGCATACCTTAAAGAAAAAATGCCGGATGCCACCCATTTGGCATTGGGGTTTGCAATGAAAGGATCCAAGGTGAGTAAAGGGACGGCCAAGACAAGTGTGGAGGGCATGGCTCACGGTGGAAAAATTAGAGAAAATGGGGAAATGAAGCATGTTCCATTGGCATTTAAAGAGCGTGAAATTGATTATGGGTTTGGTCCAAGAAACGCGATTACTATCCCATGGGGTGATGTGTATACAGCTTTCCATAGCACGGGTATTCCCAATATTGAAGTCTATTACCCCAATTCTTCCAAGAGCGCTGCAAAACTGCGAAAGCGTCAAAAATATATGAAATTATTGAAAGTCAACTGGATCAAAAAAATAGTTCAGAATCGAATTGATAAAATTTGGAAATCCAATACAGCGGCACAAAGAGCAGAAGCAAAATCATATGTATGGGGAGAAGTTAAAAATTCAACTGGTGAATCAATCGAAGGCAGATTAACTACGGTTGATGGCTATGATTTAACTGCCTGCGGAACCGTAGAAGTTGCTGAATATTTATTAGCGGATCCTTCACAATCCGGTTACTTTACCCCCAGTCTTCTTATGGGGAAAGATTTGCTGGAAAAAATGCCCGGATTTTCTGGTATAGAATACAAGTGAAGGAATAATGAAAAATGTTTTAAAAGGAATTTTAGCTGCCTTTGGCTTATTGGTTGCCTATTTATTGTTATGGCCTTTAGGTGTTGATCCCGTGGTTTGGGAAGCGCCAACCGCACCGGAATTGGTAGGCACATTTGCCCCAAATGATTATTTAAAAGATCGAGAAGTCCTAGGATTAAATGATGGAATTGGACCTGAAGATATCGCAGTTGACGATGAAGGAAATATGTATGCACCCTATGAAGATGGACGCGTGATAAAGTATAACGTTTTTGGTAAAAGTCAGGGCGTATATGCAAACACAGAAGGGCGTCCATTGGGTTTAGATTTTGATGCAATGGGAAATTTGATTATTGCAGATGCAATCAAAGGATTATTGAGTGTAGATAAACAGAATAATATTACTGTTTTGTCCACAGAATCTGATGGGATTGAATTTAAGTTTACAGATGATGTGGATATAGGGACTGATGGAAAAATTTATTTTTCTGATGCATCTTCCGGTTTCGATATTCATAATTATCGAGTAGACTTGATGGTCCACCGTCCTTTGGGCAGATTATTGGTCTATGATCCAAATACAAAAATGACAACCACTTTATTGTCTGGCTTGTATTTTGCCAATGGGGTTGCGGTCAGCCCAAATGGTGAATATGTATTGGTCAATGAAACTTCGGAATACCGTGTAACCAAGTACTGGCTAAAGGGCGATAAGGCAGGTCAATCAGAAATGATAATAGAAAACCTTCCAGGGTTTCCAGATGGTATTTCATCCAATGGGAAAGGGGTTTATTGGGTGGCATTCCCCGCCAAAAGAAAAGCAATTATAGACAATTTGGCTGGGAAACCATTTTTGAGAAAAATTGTTCTACGTCTACCTGAGTCCGCCCAACCAGCACCGGATCAACATGGATTTGTACTGGGAATTGATGGAAATGGACGGGTGATTCATAATCTGCAGGATCCATCTCCCGATTCATTCTCTCCCATCACCAGTGTAGAAGAAAAAAATGGAATTCTGTATTTAGGTAGTTTAACCTACCCTGGGTTTGCCCGGATCAGTTCACCAGAATAATATTAAACTCTCCCGATTATCAAAGACAGTATTCATATGATTAATTTTTATTTAAATCGGTAATCAATTGAAACTGGCTCTTATCCAACAACACGCAACTAATGATATTAATTCTAATATTCAACGTGGATTAGATAATATTGATCAAGCCGCCAAACAAGGTGTAGAGTTAGCCGTATTTGCTGAATTGGCATTTACCCGGTTCTATCCGCAATATTTGGCTGATGGAGATGTGCGCCATTTGGCTGAACAAGTTCCGGGCCCTACTACAGAAAAGTTCATGGCCAAAGCCAAAGAACATAATATGGTGGTTGTGATCAACCTCTTTGAATTGGAGGATGGAAAGACTTACGATTCTTCCCCGGTCATTGATGCAGATGGCACACTGTTAGGTACAACACAAATGGTCCACGTGGCGGACTATGAACGTTTTTATGAAAAAAGTTATTATGCAGAAGGGACCCACGGCGCTATGGTTTATGATACGGCAGTTGGAAAGGTGGGCGTGGCCATTTGT
Organism: Fidelibacterota bacterium; assembly: GCA_018674655.1. Lineage (GTDB taxonomy): Bacteria > Fidelibacterota > Marinisomatia > Marinisomatales > TCS55 > TCS55. The sequence continues at coordinate 3,809 of JABGZQ010000015.1, forward strand.
TATGACCGTCATTATCCTGAATTTATGCGGGCATTGGGGGTGAATGGAGCGGAAGTAGTTGTGATTCCTCAGGCCGGTACGGTTGGAGAATGGCCCAAAGGATTATATGAAGCGGAGTTGCAGGTCGCCTCATTTCAAAATGGATACTATTGTGGATTGGCCAATCGTGTGGGGATCGAAGATCGCCTCACATTTGCCGGAGAATCTTTTGTAACAGACCCAGATGGAAAGATATTGGCCCAGTCACCCAGCGGTGAAGATCATATACTAATTACCGATATAGATTTATCTAATGTGGAAAAATCCACTGCGAGAACCATGTTTTATAGAGATCGTCGTCCGGATATATACCCTTTAGACGATATTAATCGATAATATTTAATATCGAACATACCAAAAAGGTTGACGGTAGTATTCACGAATAGGGCGCCCGGCAATGGCCGTATAAATAAAACCAGTCAGCCAAAATGCCATCATGGCGGGTAAAATTATATTAATTAATATTGAGAATATGCCAATCACAAACATATATGCAAATGGCAGAACCACTGCCATGCTGATGTAGGGATGTTTCAACATAAATTTTTGCAATTTTTCCATCTTATTTCCTTTTTTATTAGATGAGAGCAAAAACTGTGCAAAACACTTTTTTTTGCCAGAGTGGACTCAAAACATGACGATGTGGCAGGGGGAATTAATAAATAAAAATCATTCCTTTTAAGTCAACTTCAAATTAGTTTCCCCTCCCTTGTAACTAATTCAATTTTAGGAGGTCGATCATGAAAACACCTTTTTCAGGTAGAATTTTACCATTATTTATTCTCATCAGCTGTGGACAGCCACCGACTATAGCACCAGAAGAACCGGAAATAAATCTAGTTTCTACGTTTGATGTAGCGTTGGATCGGGAAACCCAATCCAAACTTGAATCGCAGTTCGACGCTGTACTGACCCCCCAAAATTTAGATGATTGGATGAAACACATGTCATCAAAGCCTCACCATGTAGGCTCGCCATGGAGTAAGAAAAATGCGGAATTTATCGCCCAGAAATTTGAATCATGGGGATTTGAAACAGAAATTGAAACATTTGAAGTATTGATGCCATTCCCTAAAATCAGGAAGCTTGAACTGGTGTCACCCACCCATGTTTCTCTCCAACTCAAGGAACCCGTTTTGCAAGAAGATGCCACCTCAGGGATTAGGAAAAATCTCCTCCCCGGTTTCAATGCATTTTCCGCAGATGGGAATGTAACGGCCGAATTGGTATATGTGAATTATGGCATTCCTGGAGATTATGAAGAATTGGCGCGAATGGGCATTGATGTCAAAGGAAAAATTGTTCTTGCACGATATGGAGGTTCATGGCGGGGGATCAAACCCAAAGTGGCTTATGAGCATGGGGCTATTGGTTGTATAATTTTTTCCGATCCAAAAGATGATGGATACGGTCAGGGAGATGTTTATCCTAAAGGTCCTTTCAGGATGGAACAGGGTGTTCAGCGAGGTTCCGTTTTGGATATGCCCATGTATCCTGGCGATCCCTTGACACCTGGATATGGTGCCAAACCGGATGTGAAACGATTAGAAATTGCTGATGCACCCACCATTATGAAAATTCCAGTACTACCAATTTCTTATGGTGATGCACTTCCGCTTTTAAAAGCGTTAGAAGGACCAGTCGCCCCTGCCAAATGGAGAGGTGGTTTGCCAGTGACTTATCATATTGGTCCTGGGCCTGCAAAAGTGCACCTCCAATTGGAATTCGATTGGGGGCTACGTACTGCCTATAATCCCGTGGCAAAACTAAAAGGTACGGTTTACCCAGATGAATGGATCATGAGGGGAAACCACCACGACGGTTGGGCTCAAGGTGCCTCAGACCCATTAAGCGGCATGGTATCACTCATGGAAGAAGCCAGAGCTATTGGAGAATTGGTTAAAACAGGATGGCGACCAAAACGAACGTTGGTTTATGCAGGATGGGACGCAGAGGAGCCGGCCCTTTTGGGTTCAACGGAATGGGTGGAATTTCACAGGGAAGAAATTCAAGAAAAAATGATTGTTTACATCAATACGGACGGGACAGGTGTTGGTTTTCTTGGTGTGGGGGGATCTCATTCTTTGGAAAAATTTATTAATGAAGTTACAGTGGATGTCATGGACCCGGTTCAGGATGTAAGTCTTCAGGAACGGCTTCGAGCTCGGCTTCGGGTGAGTGAAAATAAAGATGCAGAGCGGGAGGACTTACGGATTTATCCTATGGGGTCCGGATCCGATTATACTGCATTTATTCATCATGCGGGTGTGCCGGCATTAAACTTGGGATTTGGTGGTGAAAGCAGTGGTGGATCGTATCATTCCATTTTTGACTCCTATGATCATTATAAGCGTTTTAATGATGGCAATTATGTATACGGCACCACTCTTGCTAAAGTGAATGGCCGTTTGGTTTTACGTCTTTCCGAGACGGATATATTGCCATTTCGTTTTGTAAATATGGCTGAAAATATTGGATCGTTTATTGAGAGTAATAAAAAACTGGCGGAAGCGGTGAAAAAGAAAACAGAAAACCGGAATAAACTGTTAGACAAAAAAGCCTTTACCATTGCGGGGAATCCGAAAAAAACATACCTGCCGCCAAAACGGTTGAGCGTGGTGCCGGATTTTGATTTTAGTCCTTTAGATGAATCCCATAAAAGGCTTGAAGCCAGTGCGTGGAAATATGAAAAAGCATTAGCTGGAATCAAAAAAGGAGTCCTATCTGCTGAAAATAAATCCCAAGTAAATCAATTATTACGGGAAGTAGAACAAGCCATGACCCGATCTGATGGATTACCCCGGCGGAAATGGTTTAAGAATATGATTTATGCGCCGGGTTTTTATACAGGCTATGGTGTTAAGACACTCCCGGGAATTAGGGAAGGCCTGGAAGAACGGAATTGGGATGAAACCCACTTTTATATTCTTGAGGTCGCAAAAGCACTGGATCGTGCTGCAGCTAAGATTAATGCAGCAGCAGATATATTAAAAGCCGGTTAAATGATTCAAAGAATTATTTTCACAGGCCTAATCTTATGTACGAGTGTTATCGCTGGCCAGCCTCAATCCGTAAAAGCTACCCGAAAATGGGTAAAGAATAATGGCCATACCATTATTAAGGATTTTGCTCATTTGCTGTCCATGCCAAATGTAGCGTCGGATAAATTAAACATCCGCAGGAATGCAAAATACATTAGTAATTTATTTAAAAAACGGGGTTTTGATATGCAACTTCTTGAAACTGAAGATGCTAACCCCATAATATATGGTGAATACAAAACACCGGGGGCCAAACGAACGCTTTGCTTTTACGTCCATTATGACGGTCAGCCGGTGGATTCCAATCAATGGACTCACGGCCCCTTTGAACCAATTCTTTACGATGCAGCAATGGATGGAGGAGGGAACCCAATTCCCCTACCGGGAAAACGAACCAAAATTGACCCGGAATGGCGTCTTTATAGCCGTTCTGCCGGGGATGACAAGGCACCCATTATCACCATCCTAAATGCGGTGGATGGGCTTCAATCATCTAAAATCGGATTCACATCCAACATAAAATTGTTTTTTGAGGGGGAGGAAGAAGCAGGTTCCACAAACTTGCAAGCACATATCACCAAACATAAAGCACTTTTAGATGATATCGATATTTGGCTTTTTTGTGATGGTCCCATGCACCAGAGCCGTCAACCCCAATTGGTGTTTGGCGTCCGTGGCGTAACGGGAATGGAAATAACCGTCTATGGGGCGACCCGATCTTTGCATAGTGGGCATTATGGTAACTGGGCACCGGTGCCAGGACAATCTTTGGCCCATCTTATTGCAACCATGAAAGATGATAATGGAAAAGTATTAATTGATGGATTTTATGATACGGTGGTACCTCTTTCTGAATTTGAGAGATTTGAATTAAGTAAAATTCCCGATGTGGACAGGCAATTAAAAAAGGAATTGGGATTGGCATATACAGAAGGTAATGGCCGAAGCATTAATGAACGAATGCTCTTGCCGTCCCTAACAATCAAAGGACTATCCAGTGGAAATGTGGGGAAGAAAGCGCGGAATGTAATACCGAATACCGCCACGGCTGCTATTGGTGTCCGATTGGTAAAGGGAAACGAACCGAATGATATGTTGGATAAGGTGGAAGCCCACATTCGGAAACAGGGATTCCATATCGTTTATGAAAATCCAGATATGGCGACACGGCGGAAATATCCCAAGATTGCAAAGGTGGATCGCCGGGGCTCAGGTTATATCGCATCCCGAACATCCATGGAAGAACCCAACGCCAAAGCCATCATTAATGCAGTTAGGGAATTTGTGGGGGATAATCTTATTCTTATGCCAGCGCTGGGTGGATCTTTGCCATTATATTTATTTACAGATTTGTTGAAAAAGCCTGCCATTATTGTACCCATTGCGAACCACGACAATAACCAACATGCCGCTAATGAAAACCTCAGAATTGCCAACCTTTGGTACGGGATTGACCTCATGGGTGTCATCATGACCATGACAAATTGATGACCCGTTTTTTACCTTTATTCATTAGTCTGACCTTTGGTCAATCCATTTCACTTGTAACACTTGATAGTCATGTTGAATCATCATTCCGGGGATTGAGTGTGGTAAATCAGAAAGTGGTTTGGGTGAGCGGAACAGAAGGGACTGTTTTGCGAACCATAGATGGTGGAAAAAACTGGGAAAATGTATCCGTCCCCAGAATGGAAAAAATCGATTTTCGAGATGTAGAAGGATTCAACAAAAATACAGCTATTGTAATGGGGATCAGCTCACCTGCGCGATTTTTTAAAACCACAGATGGCGGGCAAAATTGGAAACAGGTGTATTTCGACGATCGGGAAGGGGTATTTTTTGACGGCATGTCATTTTGGAACCAGAAACAAGGAATTGCTTTTAGTGACCCAGTAGACGGTCGACACCTTTTGATCCGAACCGATGATAAAGGTGAATCATGGTATGATATACCCTCAAGTGGCATACCCGCAAAACTGAACCCTGAATTTGGATTTGCTGCCAGTGGCACAGGCATTCCGGTGCAAGGGCGAAAGACGGTGTGGCTGGGTATGGGTGGTGTAAAATCTCGTGTATTCAAAAGTAATGACGGCGGTATGAATTGGTCTGTATTCGAAACGCCAGTCGTTCACGGGGGACAAACAACGGGAATTTATTCTGTGGCTTTTAAGAACGAAAAAGTGGGTATTGCTGTGGGTGGCGATTATTTGAACCAAACTGTGGAGAATACCATGGCTTATACTTTGGATGGTGGGTTGAATTGGCATTTACCTGACACCCAGACCAACCAATATCGGGAATGTGTCACACATTATAAAAAAGATACATTTTTGGCAATAGGACCCACCGGAATTGACATGTCAACTGACAATGGGAAAAATTGGTTTACAATCAATCAACAGGTAAAAGGATTGAGCGCCATTGCATTTGGGAAAAGATCTCGCACTGGGTTTGCAGTAGGTAAAAGTGGTCAGATTTATTTATTAAAGATAGATATTTAATGATGCAAAAATCAGCATTAGTATTGGGTGCCTCTGGCTTAGTCGGATCTGAAGTTTTAAAATTATGTTTGGCTTCGGATAATTATAATAAGGTGATCACTCCTGTTCGCAGCCCATTAATAATGAATCATAAAAAACTTATTGAAAAAATAATTGATTTTGAAATGCCGCCTTGGGATGAATTGTTTCCAGTAGATCATGTGTATTGTTGTTTGGGAACTACAATCAAAAAGGCTGGAAGTAATAGTGGTTTTCGTAAAGTTGATTTTGCTTATCCAATTGCTTTTGCAGGTGCGGCAAAAAAATGGAATACCTCAGTCTTTAGTATTGTTACAGCTACCGGTGCAAATTCCAATTCAAAAATATTTTATAATAAGGTGAAGGGCGAAGTGGAAGACAAATTAAAATCGATTGGATTTGATTCTACGCTCATTTCTCGCCCATCATTGTTGTTAGGAGAACGAAATGAATTTCGATTGGGAGAAAAAATGGTTATGGGAGTGGCAAAGTTGACATCCTGGATGACGCCCACTTCAGTCAGAGCTATTCCTGCCAAAACAGTGGCAAGAGCCACGGTTTCTGAAACATTATTAGAAAGAGTTGGGCTCAACATTATGTCAAATAAAGAAATGCATCATATTGGATAAGGAGCAAATTATGAAATACAGAATTTTCATCTTAACCCTCATATCATTGGCAGCAATTGGCTCTGCCCAACAGACGGTCAAGCCTGTGATCTATGGGAAGCATTGGGTAGCCATCACTGGTAAACCATTAGGTGCAACTGCAGGGGCCACTATTTTTTCAAGGGGAGGCAATGCGGTGGATGCAGCCTGCGCCATGCTGGCGGCCACTTGCACTATGTATGATGTTTTGAGCTGGGGAGGTGAAACTCAGGCATTGATTTATAATCCGAAAACCAAAAAAGTTATTGGTGTTAATGCCTTAGGAAATGCACCCACCGGTGCCACGCCGGAATTCTTCATCAAAAAAGGACATAAATATCCGCCGCAATACGGTCCGCTGGCAGCAGTGACCCCGGGAACACCAGGTGGATTGATGACTATGTTGGCTGAGTTCGGTTCCATGACCTTAAAGGAAGTTTTAGCTCCGGCAATGGAAATGGCCAAAGGCTATCCTATGGAAGCTCAAACAGCTAATGGTATCGAGAGAGAAAAAAAACGAATTGCTGAATGGCCCTATTCAAAAAAAGTGTTTTTGGTGCACGAAGGGGATCGAGAGGCACCGTATCCGGGGGAAATATTTATCCAGGAAAATTTATTTAATACTCTTCAGAAATTGGTGGATACTGAAACAGAAGCATTAGCTGCTGGCGCATCCCGATCAGAAGCCATCTATGCGGCCAATGCCCGGTTTTATACGGGTGACATTGCGGAGGAGATCGCTCGATCTACTCAGGAGCAGGGCGGGTTGATCACAAGAGAAGATCTGGCAAACTGGAAAGTTTATTTGGAAAAACCAGTGAAAGTGAATTACAAGGGTATCGACGTTTACAAATTGACCCATTGGGTCCAGGGACCAGTCATGCTTCAGTCCTTGAATATGTTGGAAGAATTTGATTTGAAGACAATGGGCTTCAACTCTTCACGCTATATCCATACTCTTTACCAGGTGATGAATATGGCTTTTGCGGATCGTGATTTCTATTATGGTGATCCTTATAATCCGCCTAAAGAACCGATCAATGGACTCCTATCTAAGCGCTATGCTAAATCTCGGATCAAAGAGATTGACTGGGAAAAGAATAATCCGAAAGTGAAGCCCGGTAACCCCTACAAATTCCAAGGAGGAAGGAAAAATCCTTACCAGGATTACCTCAAAACCTGGGGTGAAGAGAAGAAACGTTTTAATCCAAATGACGGGAATCAGGACTTTGGGGCCATCGAAACTGAATTCAATACCGGTACAACCACAATTCAGGCGGCAGATAAAGAAGGCTGGGTTGTGTCAATTACTCCCAGCGGCGGATGGATTCCAACAGTTATTGCCGGAAATACAGGTGTTGGCCTTAGCCAGCGTGCCCAAAGTTTTGTGCTGTATGCCGATGAAAATCCCTTCAATGTGATTGCGCCGGGTAAGCGTCCACGAGCCACGTTAACCCCTGCTTTAGCGATTAAAGATGGTAAACCCTATTTATCTTTTGCCGTTCAGGGAGGTGACACACAGGATCAAAACCTGCTGCAGTTTTTCCTGAATATGGTGGAATTTGATATGAATGTGCAGGAGGCAACAGAAGCAGCCAATGTGAACAGCTACCAGATGTATAGTTCATTTGGAAAGCATAGCAAAGAAGCAGGACGAATTGTTGTGCAGGAGGATATACCGCCATGGGTGATCAAGGACTTGAGAAAAATGGGGTATAATATCCAGAAGAGACGTCTCACTTCAGGGCCAATTAATGCGATCTGGTTCGATTGGGAACACAACACCATGTGGGGCGGTTCTTCCAATTATGGTGAGGATTACGGGATTGGCTGGTAGCGTTTGAATAGAATCCTTAAATTGTTAATCGCCATCATTTTTTGTTCCTTTGCCGCAGTCAATCTTGACGATCCCGATGGATTTATCTGGGTGCCGGTTTATTTAGCCGTTGCCTTTTTACCTTTCACAAAAATAGGTTCCGAACAAACGATAAAGATCAGCGCGGTTGTACTTTTGATTATTGGTATTCTTGTAACACTGGGTCTATTGAATACGATTATGCCGTGGCAATTGGATAATCGCATGGTGAATTTATGGGAACACCAGCGAGAAGGACTGGGGCTTATCCTTGGGGCCGCCTGGCTTTGGTTTGGTCATAGATTGAAATAATTTTGAAATAAAGAAAAAATATCACACTAAATTCTAAACTCTTTTTAACATAATTGAGGAATCTGTGAAAAACTTATTTTTACCCCTAACCATATTACTGAGTGCCTGTATGCAAAATTCAACACCCCCTAACGCAACCAAAAAAACTCATGAAATGACCATCCACGGAGATACGCGCGTTGATGACTATTATTGGATGCGGTTAACGGACGAACAGAAGTCTGCCAAAGACAAAGACAGCCAGACCCAAGAAGTGTTGGATTATATTAATGCGGAAAATGCCTATACCCAAAAGCGTCTGAAACATACGGAAAAATTTCAGAATGATTTATTTGATGAAATTGTGGGGCGCATCAAAAAGGATGATGAATCTGTCCCCTACTTGGATAATGGTTATTACTATTATACTCGATATGAAAAGGGGAAAGAGTATGCCATCCATTGTCGGAAAAAAGGATCACTGGATGGGGATGAAGAAGTCATTATGGATGAGAATGAACTGGCAGAGGGGTTTGATTATTTTGCCATTGGAAGCATGAGTGTGAGTCCAGATAATCAATGGCTGGCATTTGGTGTAGATACACTGAGCCGTCGGTTTTATGAAATCAATTTTAAAAATTTGAATACGGGAGATATCCTACAGCAAACTATAGAAAATACTACTGGAGGCGTGGCGTGGGCCAATGACAATGAAACCGTTTTTTATACATCCAAAAATAAAGTCACATTATTATCGGAAAAGATATATCGGCATAAGGTGGGTTCCGATTATAAAAATGATGCATTGGTTTATACAGAGGATGATGAGTCTTATTACATTGGTGTGTCTCGATCCAAATCCGGGGAGTATATTATAATTTATAATTCCAGCACCTTGGTGAGTGATTATCATATCCTGCGGGCAGACAACCCAGAGGGGGACTTCAAAAACTTTTCACCTCGAGGAGCGGCGCATGAATATGGTATTGACCATTATAAAGATAAGTTTTATATCATTACGAATTGGGAGGCCAAAAATAATCGCCTTATGGAGACATCAGAAGATGCCACCGATATGGGCAACTGGAAAGAAGTGATTGCCCATCGAAATGATGTCCATTTACTGGGATTGGAAATATTCAATAATCATTTAGTCATTAGCGAAAGAAAAGATGGTCTTCGTGGTTTGAGAGTGATGAATCAGAAAACAGGATCGGATGAATATATTAATTTTGGTGAACAAACCTATACGGCAAGGATTTCTGTGAATGAGGAATTCAACACCAATATTTTGCGCTATGGATATACATCCATGGTGACGCCCAGTTCCACATATGATTATAATATGGATACGGGTGAAATAACCTTAATGAAACAGCAGGAAGTGGTGGGTGGCTATGATCAATCATTATATCGTTCGGAGCGTCATTATGCCCCCGGGCGTGATGGTCAACCTGTGCCAATCTCTTTGGTTTATAAAAAAGACCTAAAAAATGATCCCACCTTGAATAATCAAGGTGCTCCAGATAATCCGCAGAATTTATTACTTTATGCTTATGGTTCATATGGTTCAACAAGAGATCCTTATTTCAGTTCGACTCGATTAAGCTTATTAGATCGAGGTTTTATCTATGCTATTGCCCATGTTCGTGGCAGTCAGATCTATGGCCGCCAATCATATGATGACGGAAAGATGCTAAATAAGAAAAATACCTTTACTGATTTTATTGATGCGGGTAAATATTTGGTTAAAGAAGGGTTAACTGATTCAAATCATCTCTTTGCAGAAGGGGGCAGTGCAGGCGGACTCTTGATTGGCGCCGTCGTGAATATGGCTCCTGAATTATGGAAAGGCACCATTGCCGCCGTACCTTTCGTGGATGTGGTGACGACTATGCTGGATGCATCCATTCCCCTTACGTCAAACGAATGGGATGAGTGGGGGAATCCTGAGGAAAAGAAATATTATGATTATATGCTTTCCTATTCTCCTTACGATCAGGTGGAGGATCAAATATATCCAAATATCTTAGTGACTTCCGGATTTTTTGATTCCCAGGTGCAATATTGGGAACCCTTAAAGTGGATGGCCAAACTTCGGGACCACTGGCAGGGTGAAAATAATCTTTATCTCCACATGAATATGGATGCAGGTCATGGAGGCAAGTCTGGGCGCTTTCGCCGGTATCGGGAAGTGGCCTTAGAATATGCATTTCTTTTTGATTTGGCTGGTATCAAAGATTAGTGAGATGCGTCTATCTGTTCAATTTGTTTAATTCCAAAATTTTTTGTAATATTTAGGTGTTATGAGAAATAAAACAATCTTTATTGGGCTCGGATTGATTTTTACGCTTTCACTTCAAGGGTGCTACACCCAATTAGCCATGTTCTATCCTGACCCAGAAGAAGATTCATTAGAATCCTATTCTCGTGCCGGAATCAGACCCAGTGTAGATATGTATGCACAAGACGGAGCAGGAACACCAATAGGTATGGCATATTCAACAATGCAAAATCGTTTTAGCCCTTTTCATGGATACAATAATTATAATAGCCCCTATAGTTTTTATAATGACCCTTATTCTGGATATGGCGGTTATAACAGTTATGGATATGGGTATAATAACTATGGTTATAGCTATAATATTGGTGGGTATTCCATGTTTATTCCTGTGGCGGATAAGAAAGATATTCGACAGTTCACCAAGGATAGAAATCGGACTAATACCACCAACTTACAGGTGAATCGTACATCTAATACCAATCAAAGCGCCAGATCTTCATCCAGCAGGAATAGCGGTTCTTCCGGGAGTTATTCGTCCGGCAGTAATAGTTCTTCAAGCGGTTCGAGTAGATCTTCGGGAAGTTCCGGTGGTGGCCGTCGTGCCACACGTCGTAATTAATTAGTACTGTATTTAGGGTGCTTTTATGAAAAGTATACCCCGTTTATTATTTTCGATATTTTTACTGCTATCCATACTAACATCTCAATCCGCTTCTGAAGCAATTCGTCTACTAGAAAATGAAATGGGTTTTGGAGCGCGATCTCTTGGGATGGGTGGTGCAAATGTTGCTTTGGGAGATGATCCGTCTGATATGTATTGGAACCCGGCAGGCCTGGCGGGGATTATAAACAAGACCTTTTACATTGAAACCAATAATCTTAATTATAATAATAATACAACATATTTAAACAAGACCACAAATAATCCGCTCCAGAAATTTGGCCAATTCAACGGTTTTGGGATAGCAGTCCCAATTTCTACGATCCGGGGCAGTATGGTGGTGGCCATGGGGTATAATCGCATTCTCAATTATGATGCATTGATGTCATTTTCCGGTTTTAGTCTTCGAGATAACACCCTGGATTTTCCTATCAATATTGATGGGGTAGAAAAAAACTATCAATTTTCAGAAAAGGTTCAGCGGAGTGAACAAGTGCTAAGTAACGGAGGTATGGAACAACTAACATTTTCTTTCGGAATCGCTTTGTCACCCACTATTTCTGGAGGTATTTCTGTCTCTCGGTTAACGGGCAAGGAAGAGTATGAATTCAAATTTATTCAGGAAGATCTTCAAAATACCTATATTCAGTTCCCGGCAGATTTCAATCAATATAATCTGAAACAATCCTTAATCACTAAAACAAGTGGGTGGAATATCCGCGGCGGATTAAAATCATCTTTGAACGAATGGGTGCGTTTTGGGATTGCCCTGTCGCTACCTTATACGATTCATGTGAAAGAACACCATGGTACGGATGAAAAACTTACATTTGATAACGGATTTAAAAGCGATACAACCGTAACCGGATATTATGATTATAAAGTTGATGCACCTCTGGTTGGAGATGTGGGAATGGCATTAACATCCAAGAATTTGGCCATATCAGCCAGTTTTCGTTTTAAGGATTGGGGAGCAACAGAATTCAATCTGAATAATATATCCAGAGACTCAGATGATTATGCATTATTAGAAGAAGAAAATTCTATTTTAACATTTCAATATCGTTCCGTCGTGCAGTTACGAGTTGGCGTTGAATATCTAAAAGAATTTAATGACAGTTTTGGTATCACATTCCGCGCAGGTGGCGGTTTAATTCCATCACCTGATGGGGACAGTAAAAAAGATAAAAGTTATACCACTATAGGATTGGGAGTACCAATAGGAAACACCATAATACTAGATGCAGCTTATATCTTTTCCCAGTGGGAAAAAAACTCCAGAGATTGGTACACACCGGCGGGTGCCACAGAAGAAGTACAGTCTGGTCGATTGCTGGTGAATTTCTCGTATTTATTTTAATTATAAAGGTTCATTGAATTCTATTTGGAATTCGGTCAGTTGCTCGATTAATTTTCCGGGCCTTTTTTGAAATAAAAATATAGCACTTATTCCTTAAAGCGTTAAGTGTTTGGAGGCTCGGTAGCTCAGTCGGTAGAGCAGAGGACTGAAAATCCTTGTGTCGGCAGTTCGATTCTGTCCCGAGCCACATAAAAAAGCTCTCGATTAATCATCGGGGGCTTTTTTGTTTATA
>JABGZQ010000014.1 GCA_018674655.1 Fidelibacterota bacterium
AACGCAGAGTTCCCTTGTAGGACAAAGTACCAAAGTTTGAGTGGATTTATCCTCTACTTGTGCAAGTTGAATTGAAGGCAATCCAAAGGCAGCTGTTTTTCCGGTCCCTGTTTGGGCAGATGCAATTAAATCTTGATTTGTAGATAATAAATGGGGAATGGTTTTAGACTGAATAGGGGTTGGACTTTCAAAACCTAATTCAGATATGGCCTTAAGAATTTCAGTTTGCAATCCGAAATTTGAAAAAGAATTCATTTTATGGGTATTTCTATTAAGAGTGGAGAGAGGAATGTTAACGGTTGAATTTACTCTATTTATATTCCCATACCTAAACCGTATAAGTGTAAATATTTTCTTCCATTCAATGATTCTTAATTACATGTCCATCATCTACCAAAGGTTTAATAGAAAGTAGTTCTGTAAACGGGTTGAAATAATTCTTTTTTTTGTGCACAAACTAATTCTACAGAACATTTTTCACATTCAGGTATGGTCATTTCGGGGCATCTTTTTCGTGCTTCAAAAAAGAATATATCTACTGCACCCAAACTTTTACCCGATATCTCAACCAATTTTTCAAATGCCAGGTGAGCTGTATGACGGATGGCCCATTCCTGATCTGATGTCAGGATTCTTCTGTCCAAAATATCTTGTTTTAGTTTCTTATCGGTAATTTCAATTAATCCCATTCGTAAGCAAGATCGCATTACATGGTAATCGATAATGGGTGGCACCTGTTCATTGACACCAAATTGAAGAAATCTCTCCGGTCTTTGGTTTAAGATTAATGCAAGTAAATTGCTTTTTTTCCGTAATGGATCCTCTTTATATCCGGATATTTGATCTAAATAAGAAATAAGTGTTTGGAGTGGATTTGAGGACGATTGGGCATCATCAACTATTTGGTTTGGAGTCAGGCCTAATGTCAACATGTCCTGACCATATTGTTGGCATAATTCTACATGGCTCGAAAATGTTGGCATAGGGTTTTGCCTATCGTCTGAATAGAAAATTTCCATCAATTCATTTGGGGTAATATTGGCTTGTCTCTCGGCGGTAAAAAATGTGACATCTTTTTCTAAAATATTTAAAAATGATCGCCATAAATAATCCGAACCTTTTTTTAATGTACCATCTAAAAGTGCTATCATAGGCTCTGAATAAGTATCATTGATTGAATACCAAAATCCAAATTGATGTAATGTGGTAATAAAAAAATAATCTATAGCCGATGAATCATTCTCGTTTGGAAGGTCAGAAACCATAAAATTAAAAGGGGCTACATCGTTATTTTTAGATAAAGATTCCGCAATTAAATGAATTCTTTTTTCATTAATGGCAACGGATTGATGTTGGATAAATGGTGCTGGTGATTTAGATAACAATTCAGTAGGACCAATGTTTTCTATCATCTTTGAAGCGAGTAATGCTCCATATCTGGCTGAGGCTATAGGATGATTATTGTTTATAATTTGAGATAAAGTGGCGCCACAAAAAGTATCTCCTGCACCAGTGGGGTCTACTTCCTTTGTGGATGGGGATGGAATATTTGATCGGGTATTGCCTTGGACAATGGTCACATCATTTGGCCCATCGGTGATGAATAACACTTTCCCAGTTTTTGTAGTCACATTATTTATATCACCATAAATTGCCTCAGATTCGGTTCGGTTCATAAAAAATAGATCACTTAATTCGATGACTTCTTTCACTGCGCTGAGTTGCGCTTTAACGATAAATAAGCCCGTACCCGCAGAGATTTTCTTGGCACCCCGAATTATACATTCTTGAATAAATGATAGTTGCTTTTCCGCATGGCTGAGTGGCACCACATGGATTAGGTCAAATATGGATAAATCTTGGGGAAGCATTTCGATAGAAAGGGCAGACTCTGCGTCTAAAAATATATTGAGATATTCAGTTTTATTACCCATGTAAGTTATTTCAAAATTTGGGAATTCTTCTGGACTTACTTTCGGGCCGATCCAGCGTGTTAAAGAATCCGAAACTGGCGTTAATAATTTTGATTCTGGGTTCATTTTCGGGCTGAGCATGGTTACCTCAACGCCACTCTTTCGTGCAGCCATAGCGGTATACATCCCTGCACCTCCTACGGAAAGTACCGTTTCATTTTTAAAGTGAAGTGTATCTAAAGACGCACCACCAATGATGAGTAAATGGGGTGTTTTATGCATCTATGTTTTTCGAAATAAAATGGATATTTATAGAGGCTTTTGCCAATTCTGCTGCACCTTGAATACAATCTAAATATGGGATAAGATTTGGGTCCTGATTGTGAGGAATCGTATAATAATCTAATTGTTTAATGTTTAATGCTGAGAGTTGTTTGGATACTTTTTTAATAAGCCATTTAACTTCTTCCTTTTGGAGAAGGTGGTCGTAAAAGGGAATAGGTGAGCCTGAATCCAGCAAACCATATTTTCCCGATAAAATGAGAAAGGGCCTACCCTTGGCGGAGGCCAATTGTTGGATTTCTTTAATTCGCTTACTTTTGTATCGCTCGCCCGCCGGAAGGACCCCCGGGGTTTCTTGCTTCTCTCTAGAACAATAAGTGCATATAGCAATAGATATCATTTCAATTTTTTTCCAACAAATAATATTGAATCATTGGTTTCCATTTTTAGATTTATCCATTAGTAATATTTCAAAACCAGGTGATAGCAATCCTGTAATTCATCAACAGTTAAATGTTGGAGTATTTTATTTGAATAAATATAATCCAAAAATATTTGGGAATCATATGAACCGGTCACATGGTAGTTCTCGGAAAGAATTTTAAAATCAATACCTGGTCCGGAGCCTAATTCTAAGATAGATGAATGCTTAGGAAGAAATACTTTCAACTTTTCAATAAGGCCATGTCCGTTATAGCCTTCAACTATTTTAACATATTCGTTTACTGATTGTTTGGTCAGATAATATTGATT
>JABGZQ010000013.1 GCA_018674655.1 Fidelibacterota bacterium
ATCCAGAACAATTTCACCTTCATAATTCTTTTTGTATCCAAATGGTAATCTGGCTCCAAACTTTCTTTCACCATTCTTCACTTTTGTTATTTTTCCACTCATCATTCTTTCTGTGATTAAATCTTTTTCATATCCAGCAATTGAACTCATTATTCCAAATATCATTTCGCCAGATGAATTAGAACTTTTAATTCCCTCAGATGTGCTGATTAATTCCACATTATATTTTTTCAGAAATTCATAAAATTTTCCAAATAAAATCATACTACGAAAACAACGAGACACATTGTAAACCAATACACTATCCACACTACCATCTTTGATATCATTCTCAAGTTCTACAATTCCTTCCCTATTTTCTAAACCGCCAGAGGCTATATCACATATCACCTTAGTTAATTTCAAATCATTAAGTACGGCATATTGTTCTAATTTATTTTTCTGAAATTCTAATGAAGTTCCACCATTTTCTTCAGATTGAAGATTTGTGCTGACTCTAATTAAACCGATTACATTCTTATTCATAACATCACTCCTATTTTTACATCACTTTTTTACATCACTTTTATAGGGAAAATTACATTAAAAAATGTGGTGTATCTTCCTAATACATCACTATTACATCACCACTATATTATGTATTGTTATCCTCTATAAACATATTACAATAGGAAATTACGAATGCGTTGCTCTACCAGCTGAGCTACAGTGGCATATTCGCCTAAAATAAAGCGGCGAATTTTACGGTAATCCTTTTTTCAATTGAAGTGAATTGTGCGCAGGGGCTTCAATTTCATTATACCACCAACAAATTGTGTTTTTTAATGAAGTAATACCAGGTGGCAGTTGAAATGAGAAGAATCACCCCGCCCGTAAAGGTAGTGATTAGTGCAGTATTTACACCGTTTAATAAAATATGAGGTGCAATTTTTGATATGTCTGGAATTGCGTTCAAAGCGTTGTTTACACCAAGCCAAGTCGCAAAAATACCTATAAATGCCGTAAATATGCCTATGAGAATAATGCCATTTGTGTGGTACGGCTCTTTTATATTTTTTACTGCAATAAAGATTATTGCGGCAAAGAAAATAAAAAGGACCATCATAAATGGCCCACCGTTTAAGATGATTCGAATCATTTTATTCCTCTTTTATTAATTGTTGAAAATTATTCATTCAACCCAAACCCATTATCGTCAGATCGATATTCTAGAATGTCTCCAGGTTGGCAATCCAATACAATACAGATTTTTTCTAATGTTTCGTATCGAACGCCCCTCACATTCCCATTTTTTAGCAGGGACAAATTTGTCAGGGATAGCCCAATCGCTTTTGAAAGTTGCGTTAACGACATTTTCCGTTTTGCGAGCATAACGTCAAGATTTGTAATAATTGGCATGGTTAGTTGAAGGAACCTCTTTTATTTGTTATTGGATATTAAAAATTAAATATCATTGTAACAAGTAAAATATTTTATGTTAAACATAAAATATTATAAGAAATACATAAATTATTTTGAATGATAATATTTTGTTGTTCGGTAAGCTCCATAAATTTCGCCACCATAAAAAGTAATTGCCATTCCAGCGTAAAAGGGTGTCATTGCACTTTTATTTTTGATCGAAACAACACTAGCGCGGATGGCCATGGCTGATAGTAGAAAACCGTAGACCCCATCTATAGGACGCCCGGCATATGCCCGCCCCAGCCCGGGTACAATCATAGATAATCCTGCAGCCACGATTGGAGATTGTTTGGAATAGCCGATGGAGGAATATTGAATGGGATCAAACAGTCGTCCGTCATTATAAAATTGTCCATTTATTTTTTGGTGGGATTGAAATGCATTTGGATTACATCGTACAATCCGATCCGAAGCCATAAAAATCCCTTTTATCGCACCATGAGTATGGATGGCCTGAGCACCATAATTTGAACAACTGGGCGCAAATTGGCAGTTCAGGTAAGTTTCGTTATAAGATAATCGCTGCCATTGGGTAATGGGATAAAGTAATATTTTTTGGAAAATAGAATTTTTCGAATTAACATAAAGTGAATCTGCTGGATATTGGGCAACAGTCAGGCCCAAAAGAAGAATGGGAATGAAAATTTTTCTAATCATATACCTCAGAATTTACTTACACTTTTTTCTTGGAAGATTGATTGAATACGTTCAATTTTAGGTACGATGGGATATGTAAAACTATCCATTCTTCAATTGATTCTGGCTGTTTTGCTTTCAGCTGGCCTATCTGCACAGGATCAAACACTCTTTATTCTTCATACCAATAATACAAATGGTGCACTTGAAAATTGCTATTGTCCGGATCATACTTTTGGGTCTGTAGAAAAGCGAACGGTTTTTGTAGAGGAATTTATCAACCGTCATCCAAATACAATCCTGGTGGATGCAGGCGATATTTTTACCATGACACATCAATTATTCAAAGATAGTCTCATGGCAGAAGCATATGCTCTATTGCCCTATGATGCGATCCTTCCGGGCGATCAGGAACTCACCATGGATAGTGATAAAATCGGTCATCTTCTGGATTTAATGAAAACAAAAATTGTTGCCACAAATATCACCATTGATAGTGATAACCATTTTGTTAAATCACACATTGTAAATAAAAGAGGATCCAAAGTTGCAATATTGGGTATTATGGACCCCTATGCGGTCAAATATTATTCTGATGAAATCAAAGAAAAAATCAAATTAAATAACCCGATTGATGCTGTTAAGTCAGAAATGGAAATCTTAAAAAATAAAGCAGATATATTTGTTCTACTCACGCATCAAGGTGCGGACTTGGATGTTGCTTTCGCAGAAAAAGTAAAGGGCATCGATGTTATTGTCGGTTCTCATAGTCAATCTGCCATGGATGAACCGAAGGAGGTGAATGGCACCTTAATAGTTCAAGCAGGGAAAGAAGGCTATTATGTGGGTACAGTAGAAATGGTTTTGAAGGGTAAAGAGGTTGTCTCAAAAACTGGTAGAATTGACACAATGAAATTTACCATGCCCGATGATGACCGTGTTATGAACATGATCCATGAATATGAAAATAAAACAGGTAGAATAAACCGAAGAAAATTAAAAATGAAAGAAGAGAAATAATGGATCAACCCATTGAAATGTTAACATCTAATCCAGTATATATGGCCGTCGCTGTTGTCCTGGCCATTATTATATTGTTGGGTGTCATTAAAAAATTAATCAAGCTGGTCATAGTGGTAAGCGCTATTTTGATTTTATGGGTGGCTTATATGGTTTATACTGATCAGGATGTGACGGTTGATTCCATCAAAAGGGGGCTACAGTCAGGCGTTGAAACTGTGAAGGATAAAGCATCTAATATAGGGGAAAAAACAAAAAAATCAGCGGTAGAAAAAATGGAAGAAAAAGTCGAAGAAAATTTAAATGAGTTATTACCGAAAAAAGAGTAACAATCTTTATTTTGCCATTAGCTTATCATTGGCAACCCGGAGGCGGCCTGTGAGAAGTTTAATGATACCTTCCATTATATCACTCTGACTTCCCATTACTTCATAAAATCCCTCTTGCTCAATTTTAAATAGAATAGAATCTTCTGTAACAGTGGCATCTGCCGATCGAGGTTCATCGTCCAACAGGGCCATTTCACCCAGACAGGTCCCTTTACCCAACATGGCCAATTCCTGCTCTCCTTTATGGATTTTTACTTTACCATTTACCACGATAAATAAGGAGTCGCCATAATCACCTTCAGCAAAGATAGGTTCATTGGCATTATACTCAACTTCTTCGGTGATTTGGGCCACACGAGATAGGTTTTCCGCTGGTATGCTGTTAAACAAATCAACAGATTTCAAGATAATTGTTTTTTCTAAAGTAGAATACATACTGAGTTCGACAGTGTCTAATTTAAAACGTTCAGATGGAATGAAATCAAGATTCGTACCATTTTTTTGAATTCTTCTAGTAAGTAGTTCTTGATTGGCCTTTGACTTAGGAACTTTTTCCCAATCTAATTGTCTCATCACATCTAACTTTTCTGACTTCAGTAAATAATCTAATGCAATGACCGATTCCCACTTATGAGGAGAATAGGCAGATTCGGTTAATTCTTGACTTAGGCTCTCAGGTAAATCCTTAAAAATTTTATGCCCAACTTCACTGCGTTCCCCCAATGAAATTGGTTCAATAAGGGGGTTGATAATCTCCCGTTCTTCTTTGGAAAAGATATTTTCAAAAAATTCAAGAAGAAAAGGCAGTTTAGCCGGATCACCGGATTTGACTGTATGGATATATGTTTCAATTGGTGTATCCGGTACATCTAAGACACCTAACTTCAATAATGTGGGTAATGTATTTTGAATTTCATTATTCAGATGATCATGGAGAAAAAACTTATTATCATCATCGGGAATTAATTTGATTGCTTCATTCAGGGCATATACTTTTTCTGCTATTGCGTTGATTTCATCGGCAATGACTTGTTTTTTCTTTTCGTCAATTGGAGAGATACGGGCAATAGCTAATAATGAATCCACCACTTCGTTATATACATTTTGGTCATCTCGGTTGAGCTGAGATAATAACATATCTATTGAATCATCATTTGGATATTCACGAAGTGTTCTAATGATTCCCAATCGAAGTTTCCGACTTAAATCAGGATCAGAAAATAAATTTTGAAATTCATCTAAAATTAAATTGTCAGGAAATTTTTTGAGAGTCTGACGCGCCGGGAGAGATGTCTTTGGTATATTGAGGTTTGAAATAATCGCAGGAATTAATTCAGAATCTTGACGTTTTTCAGCAATAGATAGCGCCACATTGCTAATGATATATCCTTCATTCTCCAAGAAGAAAATCAGTTTATCCAATGGCAATAGCCTGTCATTATGTACCAATCGATTCAATGCGATGGCCTGGGTTGATTCATCATTTCCATTTAGCATATCAGTTAAAATAGACTTGGCTTGGTCTTTATAGTCTTTATTTATATGTAATATAGCCGCTGCCGCTGCCGCCTGTGTTTCTTGTTGTTCGTGATTGAGTAGGGGTTTTAAATCGGGTAAAACATGAGTCAGTTTTCTACGGCCAGCAACCATAATTGCTTCGGCAGAAACAGCATCTTCTCTTTTCATGGCTCTCATAATATCTTCATTGGAAAGAATCGTTTCCTCATCCCAAGCCATGGATAGAATGCGTTTCCGAACATCGTCACTTCCTTCAACAAACAATTTATTAATAGACTTTTCCCAAGACGAGAGAGGAAGCCCTTCAATTATTTCGAGCGCAAAAAGTTGTTGAATTTCGTCTTCAGAGGATAAGGTTTTTTCAATGGTTTGAACCATCGCAGCATCCTGAACATCCACACTGAGTTCTTCAAAATCAATTTGACGTTTGGCAATAGCGGATTGTAATTGGGTTACATAACCTGTTTTAACCCGAATGGCTGTGAAAAACCAAATAACAATTGACAAAAGTGAAATGACACTTAAAAATTGTAATGCAATTATTTTAACGAGTAAAAAAGTCACCAACCCACCCACGCCTTCAGCTATAGATTTAACCGTACCACTGATTTGAGGTTTTATCGTTTTACGTATATTTGATGGTACGGGCAGCCAAAGCAATTCCATAGATGAACTATTGATCGTAAACTTAAAAGTTTGGTCGGAGAATTTTGCAAAACTGGCGCTGATTAAAACAGGTGCAATTAATATCGCTGCGGATCCAGCAATGAGGAAAAAAGGAAGCATCAGTAATCCAATGAGGATACCGAATCTCGAAAGAATTGGTCCTGTAATAAAAAACTGCATAATAATTGAAGCTGCACCCGCGATGGAATAAAATGTCCCGAAGAATGAAACCAATTCGGCCTCAGTAGGGAAGGCCGTACTGGCGATCATTTTAAATTGGTAATCAACCAAAGTAGTCACCACCGCCGATAGGGCAATAATGGTTCCAATTCCGACTATAAATGGATCCCGTTTTTGTTTTTTCTTTGTTTTTTCTTTTTTTGCTGGTTTTACGACCCCTTTTTTTGCCGGTTCCTTTTTGAAATATTGCATGGCCGTGAGGCCGAAGAAAGCTGCAAGTCCCAAAAATCCAGCCGCCAGGAATAACAGTTCATCTGTGCCAAAAGCGTTCACAAATGGTTTAAGGTTCATCCCAATAATCATGACTGCAAATGATCCACCGCCTGCAATGATACTGAACAAGCGTTTGGCTTGCTGTGGTTCAAATGAGTCACCTGCGAAAGTCCAGAATTGGATCAGCATAATACCCACAACTACTTCAACCCAAATATACACAACAGGGATGACAAATCCTGTAATCATGGGTTGAGCCAGGATTAATGACCCGGCAAATATGGCGCAGGTCATGGTGAAGAGAACCCGCGGCGCCAATTTTTTAGATAACATAGTGTAATAGGTGAGAATGGGTGCGATAAAGATGGCCACGGCCAAAAACATGAGGGGTAAAATAGATTTATCAAACCGGCTTAGAAAGTAGGCATCCCGAGCCGTTTTTGCCACCATACCCATGGCAACAGTAAAGAAAGAGAAAAAGAAAAAAGTAAGGACCATTTTGGCCTCACCTTGTTTAATATTGATTATTCTTTTTAAAAAATTCAATGAATCCCTACTTAAATAAGAGAAAGCATAGCGCTTATTGAATAGTCAAACCCGCTCTCATTGAATAACTCCATAATGGATCCAAAAAAGAAGATAACTAAAATGAGACACAAGGCTAAAAATGCAATGGTGATGATGAGTAAAACACCATTAATGAGGAAATAGGATCTAAATTGATCCATGGCCGTTGTAAAACTTATAGAATCCTTATTTTGGGCAGCGAATTGTAAATGATTGGCCGCATTGGTCAATTTTGTCCCCATAAAAATAGTAATGACTCCCATGATAGCGGTTGGAATAAAAAAAATAAGAATGGTCAAGCAATACAAGGCACCAGTAATAATATTCATGATACCCACAAACTTGGTCCATTTTATCAGTTTTTCCAACGTCAATAAGCCAAAAGAGTCCAAATTGTAATTTAGTGAATTTTGGGGTGTTATTTGATTGATCTCCGTCATGGTTTATAATAAGTCACTGGCCAAGTCCGCCAAGTAGGACCGTTCTCCTTTTTCTAAAGTAATATGGGCAAATATTTTTTGATTCGTCATACGATTAATTAAATAACTTAATCCATTGGATAGTTTATCTAGATATGGGTGGTCAATTTGATGGATATCTCCGGTCATGACAATTTTAGTGCCCTCTCCAGCACGGGTAATAATTGTTTTCACTTCGTGGGGCGTTAGGTTTTGGGCTTCATCTACAATGAAAAATGCTTTTTGAAGACTCCGTCCACGAATGTATGCTAGGGGAGTGATGACTAATTTATTCTGCTCCAGTAAATCTGTAATTTTTTGGGATTTTGAATCCTTTACATTAAACTGGTTTCGTATAACACCCAAATTATCCCACAAGGGCTGCATATATGGGTCAATTTTAGATTGAATGTCTCCAGGTAGAAATCCAATATCTTTGTTGCTGAGCGGAACAATGGGTCTTGCCAGATATATTTGTCTAAATTGTTTTCTGCATTCCAATGCTCCAGCCAAGGCTAATAAAGTTTTTCCCGTTCCTGCTTTTCCTGATAAAGTGACAAGCTGTATTTTTGGATTGATTAGTGCAGCCAAAGCAAATGCTTGTTCAGAATTGCGGGGGATAATTCCATACGCAGGCGTTTTGTCAATTTTATGGAATTGATTGTCCACACTATTAAAAGTGGCCAATGCGGATTTATGCTCATTCCGTAAAATAAAGTTTTCGTTGGGGAGTGGCGATTTAATTTCGGGTAATATTTCCTTATCGATATGAAATGGCTGCGTGTAGAGGGAATCAATGGTTCCAGTGGGTAGATTTTCAACCAATCGTTTACCCGTATATATTTTATCTACACTTTCGATTTTATCTGTAGTATAGTCTTGGGCCAACACGTCCATTGCTTTGGCTTTCATACGGAGATTGGTGTCTTTGGTGATGAGGATAACCGTTTTATCACCTTCCTGTTTTTGCAAACGAAGTGCTGTGTTTAATATCCGGATGTCTGGTATATCATCACGAAATACCTCGATCAAATCTTTGTCCCAAGTTTGGTTTACAATGACTCTAATTTTTCCCCGGCCTTCTCCCAAAGAAACGCCGGATTTAAATAATTTATCACCTGTAATTTCATCCAAATCTCTTAAGAAATCTCTGGCATGAAAATTAATTTGTTCATTTCCACGTTTAAAGTTATCCAATTCTTCTAATACCGTGATTGGAATGGCCACATCATTTTCTTCAAAATGATGAATACAACTAGAGTCATGGAGAATAACATTTGTGTCTAAAACGAGTAGTTTTACTTTATTTTCTTTATTCATGGTTGCCGTGGGGACGAGGATTTTCGTTGTTACTGTAAAACATTGATACAACGAAGTTATCTGAGTTTGAATTGATTCACAAGGATAGAACCTCATTCCTCAAAAAAGGGCGGACATAAGGAAAATTTAAAAAGGGTTTACTTTCACCCCAAAAATGGTTACACTTACTATACATTCTCCCCGAGGAAAAGGATGAAAACATTGAATATATTTAAAATAAGCCGTGTGGCTAACTGTCACCTGTTTATAAAACAAGTGGCTGTAGTTAGTATCGCACTTTGCTTTTTTGCGTGTGGCGATCAAGTCATAAATACTGAAAAATCCATTTCGGATTCCAATTCTGAATTTAAGTTGACTCTAACCGTTTCAGATGAAATTGTCCGACTGGATGATAGTATCAAGCTTACGGCGATTGTTGAGAGAAAAGTCCACATAGATTCGATTGATGGATATGTATCGATGAAGATAATTTTGGATGCGGTGGGTGGTACGATTGATGGTCATGGTTTCAGTTCAGCATCAAATATTACGGTAACGATGGATGATGCAACTGAATCAAAATTTCAGGCACTGGCATTTTTTCTTCCAAAATACAGTTACAATTCATCCAAAGAAGAATATTATAGCTTTATGGAAAAAGGGCATGTTTCCGCAACCTTTGACGGAATATCTGTATCAATTCCTATTAATATGGTGGAACCAAGATGACGAAAAAACTTGTCTATTTTTTAATTATTTTTTCTGTCATTTATAGCCAGCAACGCCCACCGGCTTCTGTAACACGGCGACCACCAGCGAATGTAGTTAAGCGTCCTGTCGGTGGTAAAATTGTCTCCTTACGGGATCTTGATTTCGAAGTTATTAAACTAAGCTACATTCAGACTGACCGCGCGTTAGCCATCTTAAAAACAATGGACTATTCGGTTGTGGAGTTCAAGGCCGGCAAAGGAGAAATCAACGGCGAATATAATTTTTCACCCCTGTTTTCAAATAAAAATAAAGATTTAAGTGCGCCGGGAAGTCTTCCAATTATTATCAAATTCCCCGACACAGAAACCGTGTCTTTGGTAGAAAAAAGTAAAACCAAATCATCCAGTAAAAAATCAGTACTCGGTGTAGATCTGGGTGGCGTAACATTAGACAATACCACCAGTGGCGAACCATTGCAGCGCCTATTGGTGGGTTATAAACCGGGTGATTATAATTCAGTGGCCCGCCTTTTAGATATTATTCAAAATAAAATCGATACCCCGGCGAACCAGATTGTGATTGAAGCATTGGTTTTAGAATTAAACTCTGACCAGTTAGATGAATTGGGGGTTGATTTCTCTAATGCAGGCCAAGGTTTCTCAGCCGTTTTCCCTCAACCTGAAGGTGGATCTATACAACCATTTACGGTAGTTTTGGATCGAACATTATTGGGATCTGCATCAAATTTTCGTGCCAATGTAGAAGCATTAATTAGCAATAAGGCCGCCGAAGTTTTATCTAAGCCATCAGTCCTTGTGTTAGATGGGCGTCAGGCCAGAATTCAAGTCGGTCAGCAAATTCCAATTGTAAAAACAACGGATACTCAGATTTCCACCACGAAATCAGTGGATTATTTGCCGATTGGAATTGTACTGAATTTGCGGCCTCGTATCAGTGCCGATGGTTCTCGTGTCACGATTCAAGTTGAGACAATCATTAGTGAAACAGAAGAGCGGATTGGGGCGGCCACCAGTGGTAATGTGGAATCAGCGCCAATTATTAACAATCGTAAAGTACAGTCTTTTGTTCGGGTAGCCAATAATACGCCCTTTATCATCGGTGGATTAATCAATAAAAAAACCACAGAAAACGAGGGGGGCGTTCCCATTCTAAAAGATTTACCTTTCTTTGGTAAACTTTTTGCAATTTCCTCTGAACAGACGGTTAAAAAGGAAGTGATTGTGGTGATTACACCTCATATCATTACCGACAGCGAAGACAATTTCAGTCGAGTAGTTCCTCAAGATTCTGAATTGTTTAATGCCTTTGGGAACCGGTCATTTCCAAATTCATATCGGATACAGCACTCTGATGTATTTGACTTAAGTTTTATTTATGAAAGTCCTGTTTTCCAAGATATTAAAACTGAGGTTAACCAACGGGCTGAAAAAGATAAAACATTGATGGTTCAGGAACCGTACAAAAGTTTGATTGACGGAAAGATCCCGGGGGAACAAATTCTGGTTAGACGCATGTTAATTGACATTATAGAAAGATTGGGGTATCATAAACATATTGAACCGGCTAAAGTTATTTATTTTTTAGATTCAGATTCTGATCCAGCCGGATTCCGCGTATCTCCATTGGCAAACGATATTCTAAATAAACCCAAGGGTCAGGCGCTCCAATTGAGTTACTCGATCAAGGGAAAAGCAACCGTTCAAAAACCTTTTGTTCGACCCACTGCGGAGGCAAACTATATAAAAGTGGCGGGTTTATATAAAAAGGTACTGAAGGATTTAAATAAACGGGGTTCCCGTCAAACAGATGATATATTCACAATTCTGATTTCACGGGATAAAGATGAGCGTCGATTATACGATGTTCTAGTGATGAAAAAGGTGCTTGAGATGAACCCCGATCTTGAGTTAACATTACAATACTTTAAACCGGGGATTGAAATTCTATTTCCTTCACCGGATGTCCTTTTGGATAACAATCATGTGGTGGATCGGGATGCAGCCAAATATTTTTATGAAGTGAATGATTATTATGGATCATTCGAACAAGAATTCAATCGAGCCACAGCTGAATTGGGCCGGTTAATTCAAAATAGAAAGTAATGTGAGCAAGATCACGTGAAAATTCAACATAAAATAATAGATTCGACGTGTATCGTGGGGGAAATCTTGGTAAA
>JABGZQ010000027.1 GCA_018674655.1 Fidelibacterota bacterium
AAAAGCGGGATGAAGAAACCTAACGGATTTGGCCTTTATGATATGCACGGGAATGCGGCCGAATGGGTCTTGGACAGTTATGATCCTGAGGCCTATATTGTGTGGGAGAAGGGGGTTCAGAATCCGGTGAAGAAGAATCGGATGCTTTACCCAAGGGTTGTTCGCGGCGGATCATTTAAAGATGATCCAGATCGGTTACGGTCGGCGGCCAGGGGCCAATCTACACGCGCATGGAAACAGCGCGACCCCCAAATTCCCAAAAGTTTGTGGTGGCACACAGACGCAACCCATATTGGTTTTCGTATTGTTCGTCCACGGACCGAACCTACAAAAAAAGATCTACATAAATTGTGGGTTCGTCCCCAAAAAGAATATTGAGGCATTATGAAAAATGAAATTAAAACGATCAACCGTCGTGGGTTTTTAGAACATTCAGCTAAAATAACTGCCGCCGGATTTTTAATGAGCCGATTGCCGGCCGAATCAAAAAAACTGATATCCTTTGAAGGTGAAATTAAAGTGGCCCTGATAGGCTGTGGTGGCCGTGGAACCGGCGCAATTTCTCAAGCATTAGAAGCCGATCCTGATGTTCGTTTAGTCGCCATGGCCGATGCTTTTGGCGATCAGGCAGAAGAATGTCTAAAAACACTC
Organism: Fidelibacterota bacterium; assembly: GCA_018674655.1. Classification (GTDB taxonomy): domain Bacteria; phylum Fidelibacterota; class Marinisomatia; order Marinisomatales; family TCS55; genus TCS55. Next base: position 652 of record JABGZQ010000027.1, read on the forward strand.
ATTGAAAAATTTGTCGATTCAGAAAAAATTAACGTAAATCGCGAAACCATCTTTACCGGGTTTGATGCTTACAAACAAGCCATTGATATGGCGGATGTTGTTATTCTGACCACACCTCCGGCTTTTCGCCCACTTCATTTTGAATATGCCATTAGTCAAGGTAAACACGTATTTATGGAAAAACCGGTAGCAACAGATGTGGCTGGAATTCGAACGGTTTTGGCCGCAGGGAAAGAAGCCCGCCGTAAAAAACTAAATGTCGTTGTGGGACTCCAGCGGCATTACCAGCGGAGTTATCAATCCATAAAAAATAAAATTGATCGTGGGAAAATCGGCGAGATCATCTCTGGACAAGTTTATTGGAATAGTGGTGGCGTATGGGTAAGGCCCCGCGAGACTGGACAAACAGAATTAGAATATCAAATGCGAAATTGGTACTATTTCAACTGGCTGTGTGGTGACCATATTGTTGAACAGCATATTCACAATATTGATGTTGCCAATTGGTTCATCGGCTCTACGCCCGTTTCAGCCCAAGGAATGGGTGGCCGCGAAGTGAGAAAAGGAAAAGACCATGGCCAGATTTTTGATCATCATTTTGTAGAATTCACCTATAAAAACGGGCAAGTGGTGGCTAGTCAATGCCGCCATCAAAAAGGGTGTATGAACCGTGTGGAAGAAGTTTTTCAAGGCACACGCGGGAATGTGACCACCAACAGCAGCCATTTTGGATTGATAAAAAACAAGCGTGGAAAAGTGGTATTTAACCATGAAGGTGAAAACGATATTAATCCATATCAACAGGAGCACAATGAGCTGTTCTCCGCAATTAAGGCAGGCGATTATCGAATGGATGATACCAACCGAGGTGCCGAGGCAACCATGTCGGCCATTCTTGGACGAATGGCCACTTATTCCGGGGAGAAAATCACTTGGGATGAAGCCATGGATTTTGATCATAAACTTGTGCCGGAACTTCATTCATTTAATGACAATGCGCCAGTCCAACCCGACAAGGAAGGCAATTATCCTATCCCCGTTCCCGGCGTTTCAACTTATAGGTAAACAATGAAAAGAAGATCATTTATTAAAAAAAGTATGGCGGTTGCATCGGCCCCGTTTATTGCCAGCGGATTATTGGCACGAACCTCCTGGGAAAAGTCCATGGATAAGAAACCTTTTAACTTGAATTATGCACCACACTTTGGCATGTTTAAACATAATGCCGGTGATGATCCCATTGATCAATTGCAGTTCATGTACGATCATGGGTTTCGCTCCTTGGAAGATAACGGCATGAAAAGTCGATCAAAATCGAATCAAAATAAAATTTCAAAAAAGATGAGCAGGTTGGGAATGGATATGGGTGTTTTTGTGGCTCATAAAATCTATTGGCGGGAACCAAATCTTACCAGTGGCGATAAAGAACTCCACGACGAATTTGTTCAGAATGTGAAAGATTCGATTGAAATAGCCAAACGGGTGAATGCAAGATGGATGACGGTGGTCCCGGGGCATGTGGACCTAAAAAAAGAAATGGCATACCAGACGGCCAACGTGGTAGAAGCTCTGCGTCGAGCAAGTAAATTGTTAGAGCCCCACGACCTAATAATGGTTTTGGAACCGCTTAATTGGTGGACCAACCATGCGGGCCAGTTTTTAACAGAAATTCCACAGGCATACGAAATTTGCCGAGCGGTAGACAGTCCCTCCTGTAAAATTCTGTTTGATATTTATCATCAGCAAATATCAGAAGGAAACTTGCTTCCCAATATGGATAAATCATGGAATGAGATTGCCTATTTTCAGATTGGGGATAATCCCGGTCGTAAAGAGCCCACCACAGGAGAGATCAATTATTTGAATGTGTTTAAACACATTCAAAGTAAGGGGTTTAAGGGCATTCTGGGAATGGAACATGGAAACTCTAAATCCGGAAAGGCTGGAGAAATGGCCGTAATAGAAGCTTACCGGAAAGTAGATAACTTTTAGGAGGACAAAATGAAATCAAAACTATTAACCTACATCGTATTAGTTGGGGGCATCATGGCCCAAAGTAGATCACTTCCGGCGGATACGACAGTAATGACAATGCACAGGACCACTATCCAGGGAAAGCGCATTGAATATAAAGCAACAACAGGTACACAGCCGGTCTGGGATGAAGATGGAAAGTCCATTGCGGCGGTTCATTATACATATTATGAAAGAACTGGTATTAAAGATCAAGCATCAAGGCCGATTATGATTTCTTTCAATGGTGGTCCCGGCTCTGGTTCTGTTTGGATGCATTTGGCTTATACCGGCCCGCAGATTCTGAAAGTAGATAGCGAAGGGTTTCCTGTTCAGCCCTATGGCGCCAAAGAGAACCCCCATTCAATATTAGATGTGGCGGATATTGTTTTTGTAAATCCTGTTAATACGGGGTATTCGCGAATTATAGATAAAGAAACAAAAAAAGAAACATTTTTTGGTGTAAATGCGGACATTAAATATTTAGCCGAATGGATAAATACATTTATCCAGCGGGTGAATAGATGGGAATCCCCCAAATATCTCATTGGTGAAAGCTATGGTACGACACGGGTATCAGGTCTGTCTTACGCCCTTCAAGGCAGTCAATGGATGTATTTGAACGGAGTGATTCTTGTTTCACCAACAGAATTGGGAATTGATTCCGGTGACGGTCGTAGGGCCGGTCCGCTTGGCGCCGCATTGCGCTTACCTTATTTTACGGCTGCAGCCTGGTATCACAATAAATTACCATCGAATCTTCAGCGGAAGGATCTGACAGATCTTTTGCCAATTGTTGAGGATTACGCCATTAATGAACTCATGCCCGTTATTGCCAAAGGAGGCTATGTTACCCAGAGAGATAGAGAGGTAGCGGCGAGCAGAATGGCACAATATTCTGGCATTTCTAAAGCATCCATTCTTTCCTATAACCTGGATGTACCTACATCCTTTTTCTGGAAAGAATTATTACGGGAAGAAGGTTATACCATTGGTCGATTGGATTCAAGATATAAGGGAATTGATAAAACAAAAGGGGGTGAACGTCCCGATTTTAATTCAGAGCTTACCTCCTGGCTGCACTCGTTTACACCAGCAGTAAATTACTATTACAAAAATGTGTTGAATTTTAAGACAGATGTCAAATACAATATGTTTGGTCCTGTCCGACCCTGGGATAACTCTGACAACAGAACAGGAGAAAACCTCCGCCAAGCCATGGCTCAAAACCCCTTCCTACATACCATGATCCAATCCGGTTATTATGATGGTGCCACAAAATATTTTGATGCGAAATATACCATGTGGCGACTGGATCCTAGTGGAAGGATGAAAGACCGCCTTAGTTTTAAGGGATACCGTAGTGGACATATGATGTATCTCAGATCAGAAGACCTGAAACAGGCGAATGATGATATTCGGGATTTCATTAAAAACGCAACACCCCGAAAAGGAGAGCCTGCTCAATATTAGTATTCATTTGAAAGGAGTCATATTGTGATTCACGCAATAAAAACAACCAATAAATTTGTCAGATTTGGAAGCATCGTTGTGGTCATTGTTTTCTCCGCATGCGCGACAGCTTATGGTCCGAGAAACTCAATGGGTGGTTATGAAGACAGGGCGGTTGGCGATGATATGATTGAAGTGCGGTTTTATGGAAACCAACATACAACAAAAGAAGAAACCACACGCCGATTATTGTACCGTTGTGCCGAACTTACTATAGAAAAAGGATTTGATTCGTTTGTGGTGCTACAGGATCAAAGTTTTTCTGATGAAACGGTGAACAACCCAACCATTGAAAAACCATTCCAAACTCGGGAATCTATGTCTGGCGGTGTTAGAACAACCATGTCCCCCGATTTAACGCAAGCGACAACATCAACAAACTGGGTAGCTATATATGTTATTTCGATTTATAATGAAAATGATTCACCCTACTCCCGATATAAAAGAAGTCGTCTTGACGCTAACCAGATTATAGAGGACTATAAGGGAGAAATTAGATAAAAGTAATTTCAGTCTTTTTTATAATAATATTTCGATTTGATTTCTTTATAGGGGAACGCATTAAAAGGGCACCTGTTTTATTTGTCGGGAACAGGTTGCGCCCGCACTATTTCATTGCTTAAGACTTATCTACTAACCAAAAAAGAACCGGCAAATATAGACAGCACTAAACACGCCCACCGCATCAGCAAAAAGTCCAGCCGCTAAGGCATGGCGTGTTTTCCGAATCCCCACAGATCCAAAATAAACGGCCAATACATAGAATGTTGTTTCAGTAGAACCAAACATGGTGGCTCCAATTTTGGCAATAAGAGAGTCAGGGCCATGCTGGTTAATTAAATCTGTCAAAAGGCCAAGGGAACCGCTTCCGGACAGCGGTCTCATCAACGCCAATGGAAGATTTTCCGGCGGAAATCCAATAAAGGTTAAAACCGGTGAGAGAAAGTTGAGCAATAGATCCAATGCGCCGGAGGCCCGGAACATCCCAATTGCCACAAGTATAGCAACCAAATATGGAATAATGCGAATGGCGATAGTAAATCCATCTTTTGCCCCCACAACGAATGTTTCATATACCTTTACCTTTTTAATGATCAATCCATAAAAAGGAATCCCCACGAGCAATAAGGGTATAATATATCTGGAGACTTCAGTTACACCTTGAACAAATGATTCAATCATGAGTTGCCCCCAGGCTCAAATGTAAACTGTCTTCTTTTTTCAAGAAACTTAACTGCAAATATGGCTGCAACTGTAGACATACCAGTGGCAAAAATTGTAGTAATAAAAATTTGACTGGCAGTTGCACCCATGAGGGCCACAACGGTAGCGGGGAGAATTAATTGTACACTGGAAGTATTGATTGCCAAAAAAGTACACATGGCATTGGTGGCCGTATCCTTTGTCGGATTGATTTCCTGAAGTTCTTCCATGGCCTTTAGACCTAACGGTGTAGCCGCATTTCCCAATCCGAGAATATTAGCAGACATATTCAATACAATAGAGCCAATAGCAGGGTGATCTTCTGGGACATCCGGGAACAGGCGAACAGTAATAGGACGAAGCCCTTTGGCAATGAGGCGAATCAACCCAGATTCTTCTGCAATTTTCATAATACCCAACCAAAGCGCCATGATACCAATAAGACCAATAGCCAAATTCACAGCTACTTTTGCCATATCAATTGCTGCTGCTGTGACCGCATCAATATTACCGGTAAATATGCCCACAACAACTCCGATAAACATCATTCCAAACCAAATATAATTCAGCATTTAATCTCCTTTATTAACGGCGGATTCTAAAAACAACAAATCAACATTTTTTTGATCAGCGCGCAATTCAACCGGAAGCGAAAGAGGTAAGGTAGCTTGATGGTTACCATGACCACAAGGAAAATTGGTGACAATAGGGATATCCAAATCACCACAAACATCCATGACAATCTGATCTGTGGTTTTACCAAAGGGAATTTTTTGATCTTTCATTTCTGCCAATTCTCCAACAATGAGTCCCCGTATGTTTTCAAACATACCCGCTTCCTTCATATGAATGAGCATACGGTCGAAAGCATAAAGGGTTTCGTCAACATCCTCAATAAATAAAATTGATCCGTCAGTATTGAGTTGATCTTTGGTTCCGAGTCGGTTTACCAACAGACACATATTGCCACCCCACAGCGGACCACTGGCAACGCCTGGCTTAAGCGTTCTTGCTTTTAAGCCATTCGGTTCAACGATTCGAATGGCATCGTCACCAATTAGAACGCGGGTTAAGGTATCCATATTATAATCAACCACACTGTTTTTAAATGTACTGAGCATGGGTCCATGAAATGTGACCAATTTGGTTTTCTGGGTGATGGATGTGAGAAAAGCGGTAATATCACTATATCCCATAAATATTTTTGGGTTTGCTTTGATTAGACTGTAATCCAAAAGGGGTAAAACACGATTGGCGCCATAGCCGCCACGGGAACAGATAATGGCATCTATATTATTATTAGAAAACATTTGATTTATATCGTTGGCGCGCTGTTGGGGCGAACCCGCAAAAGGACCCTCTTTAAAAAAAACAGATTCCCCAAGCTTAATCTTATAGCCACGTGACTCAAAAACATGCACTGCATTTTTAAGAGCCCTATCTTCTAACCAATAAGATGGGCTCACGACACCAATACGGTGTCCCCTTTTTAATGGTTTTGGTTTAAGCATCTTTCAGTGGATACAGTATGTAAGTAATTTGTTTCTAAGTTTTTATTATAATTGGATTTGTTTCTATCAAAGGATTCTTCTTTAACCCAACCTTGGCAGTGAAGGTATTGCCCCTGTTCAATTTCCATGGCCACATGGGTCACGGACTTTTCTGTCCCAAAAAAGTGAAGATCACCAGGTTGAGCCTCTTTTCTATTTATTTTATGATGAATAAAATAATGGGATTGATCACCAGAGTCCCTTGGGATAAAAATTCCCATGGCAGAATAAATTGTCTGGATTAGCCCGGAGCAATCAAATCCTTTTGGTGATTTCCCCCCCCAAAGGTATTGAACCCCCTTAAACCGATTTCCAATTGTTATGGCATTATCGCGATTGGGATGAATATGGTGATCCAAAAGATTTGAGTGGGTCCACCCGCGGTTTCCATCAGGAAGTATTACAGACCAACCTTGATCTAATTTTTCACTGTTGAGCTTGGCGCCGAACGTAATTTCTCTAAGAGGATTGTTTGAATGGGAATCTGAAAAAACAAGACCCCTGAGATCATTACACGATCTATTTGAATCATATGGGACGTCGGAAACGATCCCATAAAATTTATTTATCCACCCTTCGTAATCATCTGATTGCCGAATGTGTAACCATTTTTCCGACTCATCTAATATAGCACAAGACTCACCCAACAACGCTTGGGTCACAATAGGGGAATCAAAGTCGTTCTCACGATAAAGGTTGGCGACACATACATTAATATTAAATACAGAATCCATTCTTTTTGATTAATTATTGTGTCGAATTTAGGAGAAGCGTAGAATATCTTGAAAAAGATTAAGTATTATATTTTACTTAAAACGTTAGCGTTGTATTTATTTTTTAGTACGCACCAGGTCTCGTTTTTCTAACTCCTTCAAACACTTTTTAAATATTTTCTTACTTTCTTTACTCTCTTCCGGGTCAAGGCTTTCCATTGCATTGACAATTCGCTTAGAGCACCGAAGTTTCACATCTAACATTTCGTCAGTTTCTTCGTCTAACATTTTAAATTCATCATTTGGGGCGATTGCAGAATCACCCTTCCCATATTTTTTTTGAGAAAGTTCTTTTTCAAGAGAATACATATCGTAAATGAAAAAGTCATATTTCTTGCCATTCGTTATGGTCACCCTTTTGGTCACATTAATATCATCGTATAACATTTGATTTTACCCTTAACAGAAAGATTGCGTTGTTTTTTATTTCACGGTTGAAAACTTACAATAAAATATTTACTAATGTGAGGCGAAATTTCATTCTTGATAGAACATTTATTATTTACAAGATAAAGACCAAATAACGAATATATAATCCATACCTATTTTATCTGTATCGCCTTTCGGTTTAATTGTTATAAAAGTTAGTTGTCCGACTATATTATAATTAGCTATTCGAAGTTTTGGTTTTGTTGATATCTTTAGAAAGCTGACTCAAGTCTAACTCCCCGAAATGCATACTGTCCAGAGCATCATCTACTCTCTCCTGCACTATCTTCATCTTGGGAATAATTGACTTACATATAT
>JABGZQ010000011.1 GCA_018674655.1 Fidelibacterota bacterium
ACAGGTATGGCCGATCCAAACGGATTGGATATTAATGCCTGCCTTTTGGCCGATAATTGGATTGATCACGACCACCCTGAAATTGTTAAAAAAGCAAAAGAACTCATGGCTGGAATAGAGGATGACTGGGAAAAGATCAACACCATTTTTGAATTTATTCGCGATGAAATTGTTTACAATTTTGCACCTATTATTGAAAGCATGGCAGACTGGAAAGCCTCAACGGTCTTGGTTCATAAAAATGGTATGTGTCACCAAAAGTCCAATTTGCAGGTCGCTCTATTTCGGGCTGTGGGATTTCCTGCAGCTATATCCTATCAATCGGCCATCGATTATCCACTATTGAAAACCCGTTATAAAGAAATGATCCCCAATGGCGTTTTGGCTTATCATGCATTAGGTGTTGTCCATGTAGATGGACAATGGTACCGAATGGACGCAACCTTAGATTCCGGGTTGTGTAATCGCCGTGGATACCAATTAACGCAAGTAAAAAAGGGAGAAGAAACACTTTTACCCAAAATAAAAAAGAATGGAGATCCTCATTTTGAACTGATAGAGGATCATGGCTACTTCGAGGTTTACCCGGAGATTTTTGTTAATTCTTTTATGGCAAACATAGATAAATGGAAGTACTGGCAGTCGTTTGTAAGAAAAGAACATTTATCCATGTAAAAACGACAATGGCAATTTTTATTTCTTTTTTTTAATTTCGCCGGAACTTTTTATGCTGGTTTGGTGTAATTCAAGCATTCATTATTCTTAACATTAATATAAATATAAACTGAGGAGGTCATAAACCGGTGATAAAAGTCACGGATTTGTCCAAAAATTACGGTCCCGTTGAAGCGGTAAAATCCATATCCTTTGATATTCAGGATGGGGAAATTGTCGGTTTCTTGGGTGCCAATGGCGCGGGAAAAACGACCACGCTCAAAATGATTACGGGGTATCTGGTACCCACAGAGGGGAAGATCGAGGTCAACGATTTGAATATTATTGACGATACCCATGAAATTCAGAAACAGATTGGGTATCTACCCGAGCTGAATCCATTATATACAGAAATGCGGGTCTATGAATATTTTGAATTCCTGGCTGGGATTCGAAATATCACAGGACGCGAGTTTAAAAATGCATTAGCCCGTGTTGTTGAGCAATGCGGATTAAATGGTGTCATACATAAAAATATATCGGAATGTTCTAAAGGGTATAAGCAACGCATTGGTCTGGCCGCTGCTATGATCCACGATCCAAAAATATTAATTTTAGATGAACCGGTTACTGGTTTGGATCCCAATCAGATTGTAGAAATTCGTGGGTTAATTAAAAAATTAGGAAAAGAAAAACTGGTATTTATGTCCAGCCATATCCTTCAAGAAATCCAAGCGACTGTGGATCGAATAATGATTATTCACCAAGGGGAAATTGTGGCCAATGGTACCAGCGATGAACTCATGAGTAATTTTATGGGGAATGTGCTTTTGAATATGGAAATAAAGGGTGCTGCAATTGAAACGATCGAACATATTCAAGCCAAACTCCCTAATATAAAATTCATTTCAATGGAAGAATCAGATGGTGTTCAGCAAGTCCAATTTGAATACGGTAAAGGGCAGGATCCACGCGAAGAATTATTCCGTTATGCGGTGGACAATAATTGGGCCATCCTGAAAATGACACCACATACAACGAATCTGGAAGATATTTTTCGGGACCTAACCACAGATGGGGGTATAAATGTTTAATATAAGAATGGTTTTTCGCAGGGAGATGCTGGGGTTTTTCAATAGCCCCATGGCGTATATCTTTCTCGTGATATTTGCAGTCGTGAATGGATACTTTTTCACCAATACTTTTTTCTTATTCGGCCAATCTGATTTGCGCACATTATTTGACATTGTGCCGCTGGTGTATCTCTTTTTTATCCCAGCAGTTTCTATGGGTCTCATCGCCAGAGAAAACAATATCGGTACCATGGAAATAATATCCACATTACCTTTGAATACATATGAATTTGTTTTGGGGAAATTTCTGGCAGGATTCAGTCTCATATTACTGGGTTTGACAGCCACCTCTATCCATTTCTTTACGCTCATGGCTGTGGGAACCAACGTAGATATTGGTGCTATTTTTACTGGGTATCTTGGTCTGGCTTTGATGGGTGCAACTTTTACAGCAATTGGAGTGTATGCCAGTAGTGTGACGGAAAACCAGGTGGTGGCTTTTATTATTGGTGTATTTGTTGTACTGGTCTTTTATATGCTAGATAAAACCTTAATATTTGTACCCCATTCTGTGGCGGGCCTCGTTCAGTTTTTAGCCGTGGATTACCATTTATCGAATATTTCTCGAGGTGTAATCGACTCTAGAAATTTGGTATACTTTTTCTCTATGATTGGGTTTTTCATATTTATGACGATACAAACATTAGAAGTGCGGAGGTGGAAATAGATTATGATAAAGTTTAAGAATATGGATTTTAATAAATCAGTCCTAATTCCGGGAATGCTTTTGGTTGCTGTTTTATTTTTATTAAATGGCATCTCAAAAAACTATTTCTTTCGCTGGGATTTAACAGACAATGATATGTATTCCTTATCCATTTCGAGCGAATCGGTGGTAGAGCAAGTGGATGACTTGTTGGCTATGAAAGTGTATTTCTCTGATGATTTGCCTGGGGAATATGCCAATAATCGCCGATATCTTCAGGATATTCTAGAAGAGTATGAAGCCATGTCCGATGGAAATATTCGTTTTGAATTTTTCCGTCCGGAGGATGGCAAAGATATTGAACAGGAAGCCCAAAAAGCAGGAATAATGCCCGTTCAGATGCAAGTCGTTGAAAATGATAAAATGGAAGTAAAGCGTGTCCTTATGGGAATGGTGATGCTTTACGAAGATAAAAAAGAAGTTATCCCTGTGATTCAAACCACGACTGGATTGGAATATGAAATTACAACACGGATTAAAAAACTGGTTGAAACCAATAAACCAACAGTGGGTATTGCACAGATAGAAGGACAGGAGAGCCAAACACAAAATATCCAGAACGTGTTGCGGCAGCGATATAATGTTCAAATGGTAAATCTTTCGGATGAAGTTCCTGTGGAAATTGGTGTATTGCTAATGAATGGTGTTTCCGATTCCCTTTCTTTAGATGAAGAATCACATTTAAAAGCCTATATGGATCGAGGTGGTAATTTATTTTTGGCGCAGAATCGTGTCAAAACAAACCTACAAGTGCAACAGGCGTTTGTGATTCAATCCAACATTTTTTCACTTATTGCACCTTATGGATTTAAAATAGTCGAAAATTTAGTTACGGATCAGATTTGTGGCCGTGTGAGTGTTCAGCAGCAAATGGGACCCATTCGGATGAATGTACCCATGGAATATCCACTCCTGCCTGTGGTGAGAAACTTCAACCAAAATGAGCCTTTGGTGGCTGGCTTGGAGCAGCTCCAATTGATTTTTTCAAGTGAAATCCAACCGGACTCATCCTTGGATGATAAAGTTAATTTTATTCCATTATTATTTTCTTCTGACCATTCGGGAGAAATGAGAGGCAATTTTAACCTCAACCCCGATCCCCAGCAAAATCCATTTTTAAGGATGTTTAATCAACCAGAAAAGATACTGGGTGCACGATCAGAAAAAGTGGATGAAAATGGGTTGATGAGCCAACTTGTTATTGTAGGTGACTCAGAATTTTTGTTAGATCAAGGTGGTGGTCGATCCCCAGAAAATCATATTTTTATGATGAATTCAGTTGATTATCTCGTCGGTGACAGGGATTTAATTGTACTTCGATCTCGCGAAATCACGTCCAGACCGTTGGAAGAAATATCGGATGAATCGAAGAAAACCTGGAAGTGGGTAAATATAGTGTTACCGTCTTTTCTCATTGTTGGATTTGGGTTGATTCGGATTCGGGCGCAAAAAAATCGCAGTAATGTACTGGAGGAACTTTATGGGTAAGAATATGAAATGGCTTTTGATTGCGTTAGGTGTGTTGGTGGTTCTTTTCGGGGTCAATACAATCCAGCAAAATAAATTTACCTCAAAAAGTGATGATGTATTTAATTTAGATCGTAGCGATGTTTTTCAAATAAATATCGCCCAAGGGAAAGACTCGATTTCTCTTTCATTCAATGGCGAAAGTTGGGCCATTGATGGAAATGATACCCTTCAAGTAAAAGTCAATACCATGGATCAGTTTTTTGAATCAGTATTAAATGTAAAACGTACATCTCTTATATCCAAAAATGCGGAAAAGTGGGATAAATTCAATGTGGGAGACTCCACCGGATCCCTATTGGTGTTGAAAGATCATAACAGCGAATCTTTGGGTCGCATTACCGTTGGTCGTTCAGGTGCGGAATGGTCCGCCAGTAATATCCGTGTTGGTGATGAAGTAGAAGTATATCAGACCAATGATAATATTGCATGGCAGTTGAATACCTCGCCAACCTATTGGGGTGAGGTACCCCCACCGCTTAAGCCAGATTCTACTGCAGTTGACTCACTGTAAATAAAAACACTTCTTACTTTTTATATTTATAATTGTTCCTGTTCCTAAGGATTTTTGTCTCCATATTATATATATATAGAATTCCAAAATTCTTCTAAATAAACATTAATCATTTCTCGTCTATATTTCAATGGCATTAAATCATTATCAACCGTTTTACAGTTTTTTCGGGCTTGTTTGATGAGACTTTCAAGCGTCAAAGTTTCTATTGGTTCTTCAATAAGAATAGGTGTCATAGACACGCCGTTCAGGCAAATACGAGCAATGTCCTGATTATCAATTGTGGCGGCGATAGTCAATGAAGTAAAATCTAATGTTTTCCGCATTCGCAATTTTTTATACCACCATTTTTTTGGGCTAAAGGGTACACGAATTTGGGTTAAAATGATTTCGTTATCTAAATCGTGAAATTTTATGCCACAAGGCAGGTAAATGTCTTTAATTGGTTTTTGTGTCATACCATTCGAATTAATCAAGGTGATTTCAGCATTAAGTGCAATTAAGGCTGCTGCAGTATCGGATACATTTCGGGAAAAACAATCATTCTTTCCACCTGTAACCTGACAAATATCTCCAACATCACGCAAACAAGACCCCACGCCATTCCGCCATTCTTGTGATTGATTATAGAAAGTGCATCTGTTTCTCACCAATAAATTTCCACCAATAGTTGCAGTTTTACGAATAACGGGTGTGGCAACGGATTTTGCAGCTTCCACAAGAACAGGAAAAAATTTCAGGATTTCCTTTGATTTAATAATGTCATCTAATGGAGTCATGGCTCCCAATGAAAGCACTTCATCTTTAATCGAAATAGAATTCAAATCATGAATTGATTTTAAATCTATAATATGTTCATTTTTTTCTAACTTTTGTTTTCGATAAATCTGAACATCTGTTCCTCCTGCAAAATAAATGAAGTTACCGTCAAATTCCCTGGCCATTGAAAGAGCATCTTTTATAGAATCAGGAGAGTGATAATATTCCATTATGCATTCTCTTTTATTTTTTTCAGCACTTTATCAGGCGTAATGGGAAGTTCCATCATGCGAACGCCCACTGCATCAAACACTGCATTTCCGATGGATGGCAATACGGGGTGAATGGGACCTTCGCCCGCTTCTTTGGCGCCATAGGGACCTTCCGGATCGTTGGATTCGATGATGGTCACATCCATATCTGGTGTATCTAAACTGGATGGGATTCGATAATCAAAAAAATTGGCATTCAATTGCTGACCATTTTTATAACGCATTTCTTCGGACATAGTTTGTCCCAATCCCATGTGAATACTGCCTTCGATTTGCCCTTCGACGGCGAGGGGGTTCAATGCTTTTCCACAATCATGAGCACCCCAAACTTTTATCACATTTGTTTCACCTGTTTTCGGGTTGACTTCCACTTCAGAAATAAATGCGCCAAAACTATATGATGGACTTAAACCCGCACCGGCACCTTTGAAATTTCCGCCCAATTTTGGTGAAATATAAAATCCACTTTCAACAAAAGCACCCCGTCCTGCCATAGCCATTTCCACACCTTCTTCCCAAGAGATATCAAGGGATTTGTCATTGGTAAAAATGCGACCATTTTTAAACGTTATATTTTCCGCAGGTGTATCTTTTTCTTTTGAAATTGCTTTCGCCATTTCTCTGCGGATATTTGAAGCGGCTGATTTTGCTGCATTCCCTACCATAAAAGTAACGCGGCTGGAATAACTGCCTAAATCTACAGGTGTTGTTTTGGTGTCAGAAACTTCAACTTGGACAAAATCCATTGGGATGCCCAATTCTTCTGCAGCAATCTGCACCAGCATTGTATCACTGCCTTGGCCAATATCACTTGCACCGCTAAACATTACAATCCGCCCATCAAAATCCAGTTTGGCATGAACCACTGTTTGAGGATAACGATTCCACAGGATTGGCAAAGCACTCCCGCTGATAAAAAATCCGCAAGCCACACCCAATCCATGCCCGTAGGGGAGATTCCCATATCGATTGTCCCAGTCAGATTTTTTTCTTACAGCAGCAATACAATCACGGATACCATTACTGGTGATTCTAAATTCACCAACCGTAGATGAATGATCCGATAGAAAATTCTTTTCCCGCAAATCGCAGGGGTCCATTTCCATATCGTGGGCCATCATGTCTAAAAGCGTTTCTACTGCGTATCTTGGGTTAACCGCGCCATGACCACGCATGGCACCACATTGATGTTTATTGGTATAGGTTCTTCGAGTTCGAAATCCAAATTTATCTATTAAATAAGGTCCTTGAAGTAATACTCCATTATAATAAGATGTAACAACACCAAAACTGCCATAAGCACCACCGTCGATAATAATATCTGCATCCAGCGCTGTTATTTTTCCACCATCATCACATGAGAGTGACATATTAATTTCAGTTGGGTGGCGACCATGATGTGTAATAAATACTTCTTCCCGAGAAAAAGTGCATTTTACAGGACGTTTTATTTTCTTGGAAAGAAAAGAAACAATCATCTCATGGGGGAATGGGTCACTCTTACCACCAAATCCACCACCCAATACTGGCTTTTTTACTTGAATTTTATGTAATGGAAGTCCCAAAACTTTTGATAGGTTTTTCTGTAGATAGTGGGGGACTTGTGTTGCAGAAATAATTGTGAGAGTTTCATCGCCATTCCACATGGCTACAGCGGAATGGGGTTCCGTAAATCCGTGTGTGACACCGGCAAATTTGAAATTCCCTGTTTGTTTATGTTTTGCTGTTTCTAATTCTTTTTCTGGTTCGTTAAAACGAAGTTCTGCTGTTTTGTGGATATTTTTATGATCTTTAGTATGGGCATGAATCTGCTCATCTGGGGTACACGTTTTTAATGAATCTTGTGGTGTAAAAAACTCGGTTAGGGGTTCATATTCCACATTGATTAATTTCACTCCTGCTTCGGCAGCTTCAATCGTTTCTGCAGCAACAGCTGCTACAATTTCGCCTTGGTAGCGAACTTTCTCAATGGCCATAGCTGTTTCATCTCTACTTATGGATAAGACACCAAATGGTACAGGAATATCCTTTCCTGTTACGATAGCAACAACGCCCGGAGATGCTTCCGCTTTCTTTAGTTCCAGGGATTTTATTTTTGCATGAGATTCTGTACTGCGCAGACAAGAGACATAAACCATATTGGGAAATTTATAATCATCTGCATACATGGCCTGTCCGGTCACTTTTTGTACAGCATCGATATAAGGTGTTGGTTTGCCAATCGCTCCGGTCATGAGCGCATCTCTTCCGCGGCATTTTCCACAGCATCTATAATTTTTTTATATCCGGTGCAACGGCAGAGATTCCCGGAAAGGCTTTCTTTAATTTCATTTCGTGAAGCATGTGGATTTTCTTCGAGAAAAGGAATAGCCGTCATTACAACACCTGGTGTGCAAAAACCACATTGTAGGCCTAAACTTTTGACTAAATGTTTTTGAACCAAATGTAAACTTTCACCTGAACTTATTCCTTCGATAGTGAGAATTTCTTTGCCAACACAACGCAAGGTAGGGGTCAAACATCCCAAAACTGGTTTCCCATCCATTAGTATTGTACAACTGCCGCATGTACCTTCATCACAGCATTTTTTTGTGCCAGTTAAGTTGAGTCGATTGCGTAAGGTATCCAGAATCGTTTCATGAGATTCAACCAATACCGATTGCGTAAAGCCGTTAACAGTTAAGGTGACTTTTTCCATGAAGTGATGATTATTATGAATTTCGTTTTAATAACATGGCAACGCCTTGGCCATGTCCAACACAGAGAGATACAATACCATATTGCGAATTATTTTCTTTCATGCTGTGTGCCAGTGTAACAGCGATCCGAAGTCCGGACATACCCAAAGGATGGCCCATGGCAACAGCTCCACCATGAATATTTAATTTATCATCAGGAATATTTAACTCCCGTTGACATGCCAATACCTGAACCGCAAATGCTTCATTAATTTCAAACAAATCAATTTCTTCCATGGAAAGACTGGTTTTATCCAACAACTTTCGGATGGCATATACAGGTCCAAGCCCCATAGACTCAGGGTTGAGCCCAATATTTACTGTTGATTGGATTTCGACTAATGGGTCTATGTCAAATGATTCTATAGTTGACTTATTTCCAACCCAAGCCATACAGGATCCGTCAGATATTCCAGAGCTATTGGCGGCCGTAATGGTTCCATCTTCTTTAAAAACGGTTCGCAGTTCGCTCAACTTCTCCAACGTAGATAAGCGGGGCTCCTGGTCATCAGTAACAGTTTGATCATCAGATACAATTACAGGAATAATTTCGTTTGTAAAAAACCCATTTTCTTTTGCAGCGAAATACCTTTTATTGGATTTCACAGTGAATGCGTCTTGTGCTTTTCGATCAATTTGAAATTCGTCAGATATTTTCTCTGCCGTTAACCCCATATTTGTCCATTGCAAATCATATCCATCAAAAAGTCTTGGATTATAATCCAAAGCGGCTATCATGGGCACATGACCCAAATGTTCTACACCACCCACAAGCAATTGACTATTATTTCCTGCTTTAATACTGTCTGTTGCCATTTGCAAGGCACTTAAACTCGAACCGCATAAACGGTTTACTGTTGCTCCGGGAATGGTGTCTGGTAATCCAGCGAGAAGGAGTATCAATCGAGCTAAATTTTTACCCTGTTCCAAATGTTGCCCCACACAACCGAGATAAAAGTCATCAATCTTATTTGGGTCGAGTCCTGTGCGTTCAATTAACGCTTGTAAAACTTGGACAGATAATTCATCCGCACGTAGATTGCTGTATAAACCTTTTTCAGGATGCCCCCTGCCAATAGCGGACCGACACCCATCAATTAAATATACTTTTTCCATTATATATACTGACCCCCATCTACCTTAATTACTTCACCTGTTACGTGTTGCGCACCACAGCCCGATAAAAACGTAATAACTTCAGCAACATCTTCCGGCGTTCCTATGCGACCAAGTACAATTTCTTCAATGGCTTTTTCCTTAAAATCGTCTGGCATACTTTGGATCATTTTTGTAGCAATAAGCCCGGGGCAAACAACATTCACGGTTACATTCGAACGACCCAATTCCTTGGCTACACTTTTGGATAATCCAATAACGCCTGCTTTAGCGGCAGCATAATTTGACTGACCGAATTTTCCCCGTAGCGCATTGATCGATGAAACAGTAATAATGCGACCATACTTTTTCCCCCGAAAAATTGGGGATGCGGCACGGATGTAATTAAAAACACCTTTCAGGTCAGTATCTATCACTTCATCCCACATAGATTCCGTCATTTTCCATACAACCTTATCCTGATTCGCTCCAGCATTATTGACCAAAATGTCCAAGGTGTCAAATTTTTCCATGACTTGATCTACTACATTTTGCGCTTTCTCAAAATCTGCCATATCCGCCTGATAATAAGCACCTTTCACACCCATAGCTTCTATTTCTGAAAGGACAGATTCAGCTCCTGTTTTATTGCTGTGATAAGTAAAAGCGACATGGGCTCCCGCTTGGGCAAAACTTTTGACAATTGCTGTCCCTATACCCGAACTTCCGCCTGTAACTAATGCTATTTTTCCTTCAAGTGTTTTATTCATTTATTATATCCTATTAATTGTTTTTCCATTGCGGATTTCTTTTTTCAAGGAAAGAAGTAATCCCTTCATTGGCATCATGTGTTTCCATGAGTTCATTTGTATATATTTCAGCCAGTTTGTCCAAATTCTCTGAAAGTGTTTTATTAAACTTCAAACGCGCAACACGATTGGCTATTCGCAGGGAAGATGCACTTTTAGGCAGAATAAAATTTTCGATCCAAGCATTTGCGCCTTCAATCATACGTTGATGATCGTCGAATAATTTGGTCCCTAATCCAGATGACATTATTTCATTTGGTTTCATGCTTCTTCCAGAAAGAAGTAAATCATCTGATTTTGTTTGGCCTACTTTCATTGGCAGAATAAGGGAAGCCGGTGGTGCAAAAACACCAAGGTTTATTTCTGGTTGCCCCATGCGAGTTGATTCATCCAAAAAAAGGAAATTACAGAATATGGCCAATTCCATTCCACCGCCAAGGCACTGACCAGAAACCATTGCCATAGTCGGTACAGATAGATTAATCATTGATTTGAAAAGTCCATGAAACTGCTGCAACATTTCGGGCGCATTATCTTTCGTATGTTCAGGGACAGAAGCGCCGAAACTAAAATGATCACCGGCACCGACGAATTGAATACACTTTACATCTTTGTTGATATTATCAAGTTCAGACTGTATTTCAGCCATCATTGTAGCATTTAATACATTTGCTTTTGGCGCATTTAATATGAGACAAATCACCTGACCATCAAATTGTTCTTCTCTAATTATTCTATTCATTTATTTTTTCAACTTTTTTACTTTGCGAAAGTTATTTACTTCAGAAAAGTTTGGTTTTTCCCATTAATCAAAAAATCCGTTATTCCATCACTCCAGTTTCTATTTTGGCAGTATAGCATCCACCAATTTGTCGTCCCACGGATGTCCTTCAGCCAACATTAGGCGCAGTTTAATGAAGTCAACTTCCCGATTCCCTTTTGGACCTTCGTTGAACGCTCTGAACCCTGCTCGAGCTTCTGTAACCATATTTTGTGCCAGCCAATCACGGTTGGTTTGACTATTTTGATCCCAATGCTCCAGTTTCTTTTTCCGAAGGCTGTTCAATGTTTTGCTAGTGCATTCTGGCATCAAATACATCATTTTGGTCGCCAATGCATTCACAGCATCATCAAGCGGACTCAAATCAATTTCACCATTCATGAGTTGCGTTTTTCCAGATTTGAAATCATCTCCTGTTTTTTTCTGACCATATACAATATCACCAGATTCATTCACCCATTTGTCTGTTACGATCAGTGGATTACGCACCACTCCACCATCCACTTTAAGTACAGGCACAGCTTCAGTAATTAATCCAAAATTCTTTGCTTCATACGCGGTCCACATTTCACACAATACACCGCTCTGCATTGCCCGTTCAATGCCAACGTAAAGATGCAGAAAATCTGTACTGCCGCCATCGGGAGCACTACCATGTTTAGGGCCGGCTTGGCCAAAAACCGCCAAATCACTGGAAACGGTAAAATCGCATGCCATTCCGATTTCCTGTCCGCCAGCAATACGCATACCGTTCACACGACAAATTACTGGTTTATCACAATGTAAAATGGATGTGATCATGTCGTTAAATAGACGCATATATTGTTTGTATTCCATGGGTTTCCCGGAATAATACTCGGCATATTCTTTTGTATTGCCACCCGTACAAAATGCTTTATCTCCAACGGCAGAGAAGATAACGGACACAACGCTACGGTCATTGGACGCTTCGCGAAATGCAAAAATGATTTCTTTGACAGCGGCGGTCGTATAAGAGTTATATTGTTTGGGGTTGTTCAGAAAAATCCATGCATTGTTTAATCCTTCAACTGGATTGCCATCAGCATCCAGACAAGGGCGCAATTCATAGATTATTTCTGTATAATCAATATCTGTTAAATTGTGATTGACGAGTGTTGTATTCATGTTATTCTCCAATATGTTTAAAATCCGGTATCATGACCGAACGCTTTTTCAATTTATGGTCTAATGTATCCTTAAATACGGTGTTGATTTCCGACATGAGAAACGATTCAGTAAATGGTTTTATTATTAATTTATTTTCAGATACCAATTGCAAAACATCGGTGTATAATTCCGGTTTACATCCCCATGTACCGATAATATTTGCATCAAATGCCATGAGATTACTTAATCGGACTTCCAATTTGTCCATAGTGAATCCAACGATAGAAAGGGTAGATGCAATTCCCATGAGTGCATAAGCCAAATCTTGTCCCGGTTTGGTACCGGACATTTCATAGATTTTCCAACGATTGGATGGCGCACCCATTTCTTTGCACTTTACTTTAACAGCTTTTTTTATTTCCCGTACATCCATCCCGGAAATATTTAATGTTTCATTAATGCCAACCTGTCCAAGTTGGTCTAATTTTTCCTGTGAAATATCTAATGCCAGCACCTTGCCACCAAATATCTTTGCCAGTTGAGCACCATAAATTCCCACTCCCCCAACACCAACGATTACAGCAAAATCACCTTCTTGGATTTGGCTTTTTACCATGACTTGATAGGGGGTAGATACAGCATCAGCAATAACAGCCAATTCCCATAATTCATGTTGTGCCAAAGCACTTTTGGGAACTTCCGCTAAATATTGTGAAGGGGTTACAACATGACTGGCAAATCCACCATGAAAATCATTTCCAGGCATTTGCTGCTTTTGACAAATATTGCTCCTTCCGACCTGACATAAATCACAGTCACCACAGGGCATCACAGCTGGAATGATGACAGATTTACCTATTAAATCTGAAGATCCATCCACAACCACACCACTGATTTCATGTCCCAATATCAATGGAAGCTCATGGCGAGTGGGAACACCGTAATGCCAGAAACTCAAATCTGTGTGGCATACACCACATCCTGAAATCTTTACGAGTGCTTCACCTTCTTTCAAAGATGGAATAGATTGTTCTACTAATTCAAAGGGCTGATCTTTCTCAACCATTTGCCATGCATATATTTTACTCATTCTTTAGTGGGCTCTCGTCATGATGTTAAGCTTCATTCTTCATTGCCAAAATAGATGCACCCAAGGCAACCATGTATTGGGGATTGGGTGCAATTGAAACGTCCACGTCAAATTCTTCTGATAATAATTCTTGGAGATAAGGGTGAAATGCAATTACACCGCCACAAAGAATAATGGGGATGTGGGTTTTAACCGGCAATTTTCGTATTCGCGTAACAATGGAGAGGTAGATTCCTTTTGCAATTTCTTCGATGGGAATATTATTGAATTTCCATCCCAGTATTTCTGACTTGGCAAAAACAGTACAAAAACTATTAATAATTTTTGACCCTGAAGACAATTTAGCCAGATCACTCATTTCGCCAATTTCCAATTCTGCTTTATCGGCAATTTCAGTAATAAATGTTCCTGTTCCTGCAGAACACTTATCGTTCATATAAAAATTAATTACTTTTCCATCAGGACCGCTTTCAATGATTTTAATGTCTTCACCACCAATATCTATAATGCATTTATGTTTTGGAAATAATGCTGAAACACCAGCAGATGCACAAATGAGTTCTGTTTTTTTAATATCGCCATCAAACGTATCCCGACCATATCCGGTCGTACAAATTTGTTTGATTGAAAATTGCTTATTTATTTTTGTTAATTGATCCCTGAACATACCTTTGTTCCTACTCAAAGTAGGAATAACATTATTTAGCACAAGTCCACCAGAATCATCAGTCACAGCAAATTTAGTATAAGATGAACCAAGGTCGATTCCGAGATAATAGACACCCATTTTCTTTTTTTCATGCAAATGAATTAATGCAGTGACACCTTGATTTAAAGGTGTATCAATCCCGTATTTTTTGCCATACTCTACAATTTTTCCATTTAACTGATCGATTTCTGTTTTTACGCCATTTTCAATGTCAATTAGCATAGATGGTTTGTGGTTTCCGGCTTTTGTAAGGTATTGAATAGAAGATTGGCGAAATCCATCTTTGATTTCAATATTTTCTTTTTTTGCTACTTGAATGGATTCATCAATAATACCCGTGACCATATCCACGGTTTCAGGAAAACTCATGACCTCTCTCATTGTACGATGAGATATAGCGCATAGTCCGCTCAAAGCCGCATTTAGGATTGCCTTCTCCCAAACATGATTCTGAATTTGAGATACATTACAAATGTCCGTTTTTAGATTGACGTTATTCAGGAGATTAGCTAATGATTTAGCTACTACTTTACCACTATTTGTCAAGGATGCAATATGATTAGGGGGATTGAAAAAAGTAACATTCACAGTATTCTGATTTTCCATAGCACCGGCATAATTGATAACCATACGTAATGTTTTATCTTTGCCAAATTTTTCTGCAGCGATTAATTCATTATCTATACCGTTTTGGGCACACATAACAAATAATTTTTCATCATCAGTCTTAGACAGTTGATCAACCACGACTTGCAATACAGTGGTTTTGACGGAAATTATCACTAAGTCCAAATCATGCTTTTTCAATTCACTAACGGAATAACAAACTTTATCCACCTTTACATTTTTTTGAATTGTATTGATTAGTGAAATACCAACTTTCTTTATTTCAT
Source organism: Fidelibacterota bacterium (assembly GCA_018674655.1). Lineage (GTDB taxonomy): Bacteria > Fidelibacterota > Marinisomatia > Marinisomatales > TCS55 > TCS55. The sequence goes on from JABGZQ010000011.1 coordinate 14,809, forward strand.
CTATTTTTTCCGCATCAATATCACATAATACAACATAAGCTCCTGATTCAATAAAATGAGCAGACAATGTTAATCCAACAGGCCCCGCACCGATGATACCGATTTTTAATGGAGTTTTTGGATTGTAAGTCATATTTTGGTCACTTATTATATTTAAGTTGTTCGATAAATGTCTCAATTTTTGTTCTCGTCTGCCCTTCGGAAAAAAACCTTAAATCCACTAAATCACCATCAAATGATACAGTGTCAATCCCGGTAGCTTCTTCTACTCTTTTGGGTAGGCCAAATCGACTGTTGGCATTATTGAAACAGGTTTTTGAATCATGGAAAACAACGCCGTCCACTTCAAATTTACCCATGATATCCTTCATCATTTCCAACTTGGTGTTTTCGCCGCGATTGATAAAAATTTGCGTATAGGCATAAGCCATGGATTCCAATGGATTGTCCGGATCAAAATGATCAAAAACCCAGCTATTGCAATAAGTTGAAGCCACAACCGAAGTTTGGTTTTCAGCGAAGAATTCCGATAGAGAACGCAGCCGACCCCACACAGGCATTCCTTCCCAATAGATTCGTACCTTTTCATTGGGGATTGCCCCTTCATTTTGTGCAACCAATTCTTTTAATTCCACCAACGCTTCCTTATAAAAATCGACACAAATTTGAGTTCCTCGTAGAACGACAATGGGTGCCATAAGAATACATCCATCAAAAAATGTAAGAGGAGCTGGCGAATGACTTGCTGTTTCCAGTACTTCTTTCCAGAGTTGAGACCCTTCAAAACTCAATCGGACAGTTTCTGATAATTTTGCCGGATCCAAAGATTTACCAATAATTTTTTCACCTACTTCTACCAATCCTTTGAGCTGATCAGTAACATTATCAATTTCTGCTTGAGTTATTTCTTCTAAATATCTTGGTGGAAAAATACCCACCACCGGGCAATCATATTCCCTTCCAAAAAAATTGAACCATTCCGCAACTTCTCTACATTGGTTTGTATTAAAAACAATCAAATCCGGTTTAGGTATGGACTTTAATCCATAAATTTTTGTCAAAGGCGTTTCCTTCATAAGCCAGGCGCCTATATCGGCTGTAAGGTAGGAACAGATTTCGCCGTCATACCCTTCTTGATGGGCTCGGGGAATATATTTTTCCGCTGTCCGAGATGCGCCCAGTAATGCACCATGATTTTCAGGAAAATAAACTTCGAAGCCCAATGCCCGAAGTATTTCAGCCGGTCCGGCGCTTGTGCACCAGGCAATGGGAGATTTCATTCCAGTAAAATAGTCTTTTAATAATTCTTTTAATGCAATTTGAGATTTTAATTGAGCCATTTCTTATTCCATGTTTATGATGTAAACATCTTCTGACTTCGATTCCAGAGGGTTATAAAGAGATTCGATTTCCGCTTTAAATACTTTCCCCACCACATTGGGCGCCAGTTTCATGGAAGGGGTCAATTCTTCGTTTTCGATACTTAACTCGTAGTCTATCAGCATGGCTTTTTTATATCGTGAAAATTTGGTGTCATTGGCATTGTTCCATTTTAACAAACAATCTGACAGACAGTTAAAATAATCATCCATACCTTCGGGGCATTTACAATTTTTTGAAAGAAGAGATGCATCGGGTTTTTGGGAAAATAAACTTTTATTGGGAAACACCAAAAGAACTGGATGATTTTTTCCCCTTCCGTAGAGATAGGCATGGGCAAGGTAGGCACAATCTTTTGCAATGAGATTTTCCACTTCTGTTGGAATTACTTTTTCGCCATTGATTAATTTGAAAATCCGATCTTTCCGGGAAATGAGTTTTAAGCCTGTTTCAGTATATTCACCCACATCACCTGTTTTAAACCATCCATCTTCCATCAACACATCTGTGGTCGCTTCCTGGTTATGATAATAACCAGTCATGACATTGGGACCTTTCACTAAAATTTCACCATCGTCTTCTATTTGGATAGATACACCGGGAATGGGTTTGCCCACAATGCCTTGTTCCCGAGAGATCGTAGGATCAGTGATTGTGCAACAAGGTGATGTTTCAGTCAAACCCCAACCTTCCACAACTGGGATTCCATGATCATCAAAAAGATTCGCAATATTTTTTGGTAAGGGGGCAGCCGCTGTAAAAATAAAACGCAAGTCATCATGAAAAATTATTTTTTCAACTTCCTTGTCCTGCATGAGGCGGGTTGCAATAGCTTGATAAATTCGTGGGACGCTAAAAAAGACGGTTGGTTTTACTTTTTTCCAATTATCAAGAAGAATATCCAAGTCTTTTCCATATCCATATTCAAGGGACAAAACTGCCCCATTTACAATTGCGGCAAATTTTTCGAAAATGCCACCGAAACTATGATGCCAAGGAAGGTAAGATAAAAATCGATCGTTATGATTCAAATCCCATAACACTTTCATGGCCGCTTGCTGGGAAAGAATATTTTTATGGGTTAATTGTACACATTTTGGAATTCCCATAGTTCCGGATGTATACATCATTAAAGAAACAGTATCCGAGTGAATATCTAACCCCATAATATCATTGGGAAGTGAATCATGAATAATCAAATCTGAAAAGGGGATAAGGTTGTTTAGATTGATATCTTCCACACTTGAAAAATGAATTATCTTTCTTACTTTTTCTGGAGATTTAATTTTTAGAAATTGATTGTGATCAGCAATAGCGACGAAAGTGGGTTCGCAAAATTCTAATAGTCTATTGGCTTGATCGGGTGGATATCCGGAATAAATGGGGACAGAAATTCCGCCCAATGCCATGACAGCCAGTTCAATTTCCAGCATTTCTTGGCAGTTTTTGGAAAGGAATGCCATTTTGTCGCCTTGTTTAAATCCGTTGGACAATAGCCAACTTTGAATAGTTTTTACTCGTATATAAAAATCATTCCATGTTAGCCGAGTAGGCGTATCATTTTGGACATCTTGAAAAATAGGATAATCAGAAAATTTGGTTGTATTCGTTTTTAGTAAAACAGCCATATTCACAGCATATTCAGGTAGTTGAAGTGAACTGGAATAAATTTTCATTTGTGCCATCACATCATTTATTTGGACGAGTCCAGATTGTTTTCATTTCATCTCCGCATGATTCAAAACAAGCGTCACATTTAGCGCCCAATGGCTGGTCATCTTTTTCCATTGTTTCCAGGTGGATTTCTCTACCCATTTCTTTAAATAATTCACAGGATTCAGTTAAGCGTGGCTCACCACAGGTAAATTGTTTACTCCAGCCATCCGTTATTAATTGTTCATCCCGGGACGAAACGGCCATACCACAGAGTTCTGTCATGCTTCAGCTTTAATTTTTTCTAAACGCTGAAGCGCCAATGTTGCCGCGCCCAATGCTGTTGTGAATTGCACCATGTCACCTTTGGGCACATTAATTTTTTCTTCTACATTTTCTGTCAAAACATCGATCATTGTTTTAAA
>JABGZQ010000010.1 GCA_018674655.1 Fidelibacterota bacterium
AACAAGGTTCTCATGCATAATGAGTTATCCCTTTTTTACTACAGCAAGTGTTAATCGTGAAATGCAAACTAATTGGTCATTTTCATTACGAATCCGAATATTCCACACTTGAGTTCTTTTACCAATATGAACTGGCGTCGCAACGCCAAATACCCATCCAGATTTTGCACTTTTGATATGGTTGGCATTTATTTCCGCTCCAACCACAATTTCGTCGGGATAATTTACGTGGAGAGTCCCGGCAATGCTGCCCAATGTTTCTGCAAAGGCAACAGATGCACCGCCATGCAGTGTACCCAGTGGCTGTTTTGTACGGCTATCAACAGGCATTTTTCCCACAACTTTTTCTTTTGTAGCAGCCGTCACAATGATACCAAGATTTTGAGCTAAAGTGTCTTTTTCTAGGTCTTTTATTGATTGTAAGAATTCATTATTAGTCATTTTCTTTCTCCGTTTAATTTTTTATCCCTAATCCTTTTTTTCCCAATATACAGAGTACAAATCCCAAATGTCAGTGGGATTGATTTACAGTTTTTTAATCCTACCGACTCCATAAGTGATAGGAATTCTTTTCGGGTTGGGAAATTCATAATGGAGTCAGCAAGATATTCATAAGCTGCAGGATTTTTTGTAAACCATTTTGCTAATTTGGGTAAAACTCCATTGAGATAAAAACTATAGGTGTTTCGCCAAAACCCAGGTTCAGGTGTAGTGAGTTCTAAAACCATCAATTGACCATTGTCCACAATGATTCTCTTCATTTCGGTTAATGCTTTCACTTTATCTGGGATATTCCTTATACCAAAAGCAATGGCGGTCACATCAAAAGAATTATCATCAAAATCAATTTGTGTTGCATCCCCCCACTTGAGTTCCACACGATCATTTAAGTTTTGAAAGCCAACTTTTTCAATTCCCTTATTCACCATTTCTTGGACAAAATCAACTCCAGTTACATTTACATTCGGATAGTTATTGGCACAATCCAAGGCAAGATCACCGGTGCCGGTGGCCACATCCAAAAATCGATTGGTTTTGAAAAAGTTCATTTCAAAAACAGTTCGTTTCCGCCAAGCCACATCCCGCCGACCGGATAATACCCGATTCAAAAAATCATACTTATCTGTTACAGATGCAAATATATCCTTTACAATTCCAATTCGTTGATCGTCGTTCATTTCCCGAACCGATGGATATTCCACACTTTTCATTTTTGCGTCTTCGCTTTTCACTTAAGTCCCTTTGTAAAAAATATTGTAATCCCCTTCACCCACTCATCTCTATTAAACTGATCTACATCTCCATGGGATTTTGCTTCGTGGTAATCTTTCAAGAATCGGTTCAAAATTGAATCTAGGAAAAAGACCGCTTGTCCTTTATCCAGATTGGGATCCAATTCATTTCGATCCATGGCATCTTGGATTATCTCACCCAAATAGTCATTAGATAGCACTTGTAATTCCGTAACGATTTTCTGACGATTTGGAGAATCAGCAGAGTAAATCAGCCGAAAATAAATACGAGCCAATCTTGGATGATCGGTGATGAATTGCACACCCGAATCCACGATTTTGGTAAGTCGTTTTTCGAATGGCAAATCGACTGTCTCATCCCGGACTTTCCGTAAATAAGCCTTTACTTCGCCTATTGCAAGATGATAAATATAGTGGTAAAGACTACTTTTCGTTTTAAAATAATTAAAAAGCGATCCTTTGGCAATACCAGCTCGTTCCACCACCTTATTCATGGAGGCAGTTTCATAGTTCCGTTCTGAAAACTCAACTACGGATGCATCTACGATCCGCGCCTGTTTTTCTTTAGGCAATTGTTCAAATTTGTTTGTTGATGAAATCATAATTAATATAATAATGACCAGGTGGTCATATTATGATTTTTGATATCTTAAATCAATATAATTTTCTTACAAAATGTATACATGTAAATATTTTGCTTGGCAATTACATATTATCATAATAAGTTCATATATTGAACATATGATTCATTTATTAAACAAACCCGATAATCCAGTAAATCTTTCTGTACAAAATGGATCGGTTTATAAAACATTTCAGATCCTGGAACAGTTTACCAGAGAAAAACCTGAATTAACTATTAATGAAATAGCAATTCCATTAGGGATAAATCGTTCTACAGTCTTCCGATTCCTAAATTCATTGAAGTCCTTGGGAATCGTTGAACGAACTGAAGCGGGACTATATAAATTAGGGATCTATCTTTTTGAACTTGGCCTTCGTGTAGATGTTAATCAATCCATCGTTGAGAAAGCACAACCTCATTTACGTGCACTTTCTAATGAAATTCAAGAATCAACATGTTTAGCTATACGAGATAGAGTAGATGTGTTGTGTTTGGTAAATGAGGAATCAAGTCAAAATATTCGAATTGACACCCTGGTTGGCACTAGAAATCCAATGTATTGCACTGCCTTGGGGAAATCCATTCTTGCGTTTATGGATGGTGATTTTATGGACTTATATTATGAGATTACGAGTTTAAAAAAGAGGACAGATAACACAATTATAACGGAAAGTGAATCACGTAAAGATTTGCAGAAAGTTAAAAAATATTTCATTAGCTATGATAAAGAAGAGTTCGCAGATGATGTTTACTGTGTGGGGACAACTATTTTTGACATAAATGAGCAGCCTGTTGCTGCCATAAGTATATCAGGATTGAAAAGAAGGATGATGGGACGCAAAATTGAGATATCAAAAGCTATATTAAATACTGGAATGAAAATAACAACAGAGATTGGCGGACATTATCCTCAAAAATGAGTTAGCTAAAGCATGAAATTTGTAATAAATATTAAAAATCAATGGTGGTATAGATAATATTTAGAGTAAGCTTTTTTTTATTCTAATACAAGATAATTTGATCAAAATATCTAAATTCGACCGTATGAGTCACATTATGTTTTTCATGACTAAATCGAAAAAGTAAAGCTAGCTATAGTAAAAGAAACGGAAGGAAAAGTATTCAGAAATGATTAAAAAAATATGTAGAGCATTATTTTAATAATGAAAACAAACAAAGCAAGGAGAAACCTACGATGACAAATAAAACAGAAGGAAGGTTCCCGGACCCTCATGAGTTTGAGGTCCCAGCTGAACTCAAAGGATGGGAGGACATGTATCCCTCGCATCAGTTATTTTCCGGCGATAGAGAAGAATGGGAAAAGAATCAGTTTTGGTTTCAGGACAAGATTCATGCACCGGAAGCTATTCCGCCACTGGATCATATCTTCCAAGAAGCCTGGCAGATATCCCTATCCCAATACACAACCCGGGTTTTTTGTATTCCCCCGGCCCAAGGAATCGCTCAGCGTATGGTTGGTTGTTATTTATACATCGCAGCTATCGCTCCGCCCCCAGATGAAGTTCAGGGAGCAAAGGCAGAGCGTTTTGGGGCTCGGGTGTTTCCTGTTTTCCAAAACTATGACGAGTTGTGGGAAAAATGGCTGGTAAAATTCAAGGCTCTTGGGAAAGAGATGGACGAGCTAAAGATACCTACGGAACTGCCGGAGTTCATATCGGAAGAAGAAGTCCTGCCCGCTCCAAAAGGATACTATGTTTCCTACGACATCATAGAAGGTTTTGACCGGCTTGTGAATATGATGTTCAAGGGCTGGCAATATCATTTTGAGATGCTGAATCTGTCCTATCTAGCATACCTGATGTTCGTCGATGTTGCTAGAGGACTTTTCCCAGGAATCAGTGAAAGTTCCATTGGTAAAATGGTTGCAGGTGCTAACGTTGCCATGTTTCGCCCTGAAGAGGAACTCTGTCAACTTGCTAGGAAAGCTTTTTCCCAGAGCGGTGTGGCAGATATCTTGAAAGGAGATGGCTCCGCGAATGAGAAAATAGAACAGCTGGAGAGCCTGAAAGACGGTAAGGACTGGCTGGAACATTTTAACAATGTGAAAACCCCCTGGTTCTTTGTTTCCTGCGGTAGTGGCTGGTATCATCATGAAGGAAGCTGGATTACAAATCTGGACATTCCTTTTGGTTATATCAAGAGCTATCTGGAACAGCTTGACAATGGCGAAACGATTGAACGTTCCCTGGATAAAATCGAAAAGGAACGGGATGAGATCGTAGCTGAATACCGAGCCCTGATCAAAACCGATGAAGACAAAAAAACGTTTGAGGACACCTACAATAATATCCGGTCTATTTACCGCTATGCGGAAGACCATCTGTTCTGGGTAGAGCATTGGTTTCATACGATCTGGTACGCTAAGGTAAGGGAATTCGGTCAACTACTGGTAAACTGCGACATGCTGGATGAAGTGGATGATATCTTCATGTTCAACCGCTATGAGATTCCAGAACTACTTACCGAGGTATCAACCGGTTGGGCATTGGGTGTGGATATTCCTATGAGAAGTGAACATTACAAGGCCACGGTCGCAAAACGCAGGAAAATCCTTGAAGCTGCCAAAAAATGGAATCCTCAACCGGCACTTGGTATTCCTCCGGAAGAAGTAGCAGAACCTTTTACAGTTATGTTGTGGGGTATTACTACTGACAGAGTTCAAGATTGGCTTAAAGGTGTCGATGCTGTAGCTGGAGCAGACGTGTCAGAAATTAAAGGTTTCGCATCTTCTGCCGGTTTTGCGGAAGGACCTGCTAAAGTACTCAAGCTCTTGAAAGATATTGTGGATGTTCAACCCGGCGATATACTCGTCTGTGCCTCTACAAATCCCTCTTGGGCTCCAATATTCACTAAGATAAAAGCAGCCGTTACTGATATTGGCGGATTAACAAGTCATGCTGCAATTGTCTGTCGTGAATATGGAATTCCTTCAGTAACAGGTACGGGAATTGCCACATCGGCAATCAAGACTGGTGATACTATCCGAGTCGATGGTGATACTGGCGAAGTTACAATCGTGGAAAGGGCTGCGTAGATAAAGTATAAAAAGGAAAAGAGGATTGGTGATTTATCCAATCCTCTTTCTCCTCGTCCGATATGAAACAGGACTTGGATGATAGTTTTCCAATCATAAATCAATCGGTGTTACCGGTAATAAAAAACCAATGAGTTAAACATGAAGCATGTAATTGATTTCAAATATGTAGATAAAGGTTCTCTGAATTTAGTTGGTGGAAAAAATGCCAGTTTAGGAGAAATGATTAAAGCGGGAATTCGTGTACCCCACGGGTTTGCCGTCACAACAGACGCCTACCTCAACTTCATTACTGCCACCGGAATTATCGATAATATCTATGGCGCTCTCGTGCACATGGATCCGGAGGACATAAAAGCACTGGATCAGGTGAGTGAGAAAATCCGGTCACTGATTGTGAAAACCGCCATGCCTGTGGAAACACAAAAAGCCATCGAAAAGGGATACGAAGCTTTGAGTCAGGAATATCATGATTGCAATATTCCCGTAGCTGTTCGCTCAAGCGCCACGGCGGAAGATTTACCCACAGCCAGCTTTGCAGGACAACAAGACACTTATCTCTGGACCATCGGCATCGCCCAGGTCATGGTCAATGTAAAACGATGCTGGGCAAGCCTGTTTACTTCCCGGGCCATCAGTTACAGAATCAAGAATGATTTTTCCCATGAGGATGTATTGATTAGTGTGGGGATACAAAAAATGGTTAGCGCAAAAACTTCCGGTGTGATGTTCACTCTCGACCCGACCAACGGTGATCTCTCCAAGATTGTGATTGAAGGCAGCTGGGGCTTTGGGGAGACAGTTGTAGGCGGTTATGTAAACCCCGATAAATTTATCGTGGATAAGGTCACCAAGGAAATAAATGAGCGAACAATCTCCCAAAAACATATTCAATGCGTATATGATTCTGGAAAGGATGAGGTGGTACATATAGATGTTGATGAAGAAATGCAGCTAGAGCGGTGTCTGATCGATGATGAAGTTCAGGAACTAGTTAGAATTGCAAAAATAATTGAAGACCATTACGGCAGTCCTCAGGACATTGAATGGTCTATTGATAAAGATAACCCTTTTCCAGAAAATTTATTCATTGTCCAGAGCCGTCCGGAAACAGTGTGGAGTCAGAAACAAAGTATGCCGATTTTGGGCGGTAAAAGTAGTTACCAAATCATGATGGATAGAGGATCGAAACGAATAAAAATACAATGATAGAAGGCTAGGCTATAGCCTTTTCACAATAACAAACACAAAAAAAGGAACAGAAATATGAAAGACATGCGAGATTTTATTGAGCAAGGTGAAAAAGTTGGATTGGTCAAACGAATTACTGCAGAAGTTGACCCCTATTTGGAACTATCTCATATAGCTAAGCTGAATGAAGAAGAACGGGGGCCTGCCCTTCTTTTTGAAAATATAAAGGGGTATAGTTCCCCCGTGATTACAAGTGTATGCACGACGGAAGAACGCCTTGCATTTATCATGGAACAACCGCGAGATTCGACACTTTTTGATTTGTACGATTCGTGGGCAAAACGGGGTGAAACACTCATTCCACCAACGTGGGTTGACAAAGCTCCTTGCAAAGAAAATATTCTATTAGGTGATGATATAGATTTGTATAAATTCCCAATACCGCACTATTATCCTTTGGACGGTGGCCCCTATTATGGTACGGCACATTTTATTATTACCAAAGATCCTGATTCCGGTTGGGTAAACCTAGGTACGTATAGAAGCCAGTTATTTGAAAAAGACAAAATTGGTACTCAGTTTATCAAGGGGAAACACGCAGATATCATGCTGAAAAAATACCAGGCCCTGGGTGAGAAAATGCCGGTAGCCTCTGTTTCCGGCTGTGATCCCTTGTTGTTCATCCTGGGGGCATCACGGGTTTCAGCCTTTGTTTCTGAATATGATGTTGCAGGAGCACTCCGAGGACAACCAATCGAAGTTATTAAGGGTGAAACAGTTGATCTCCCAATACCTGCCACTGCTGAAATGGTTGTAGAAGGATATGTTGACCCGGAAGGATTCTATGAAGAAGGACCTTTTGGTGAATATACCGGTTATTATTCAGGGGTGGGTACAGACCCAAGGAACTTTATTCAGGTAACATGTATTACCCATCGGAATAACCCGATTCACCACGGTACAACTGTGGGACGCGCTGTTACAGACACTCACATGACCATGGCCCTTTCTTACGGTGCAACCTTATGGCAGCAATTGAATGCCATGAAAATTCCAGGGTTGAAGTCCTGTTATTGTCCTCCGGAAGGTTCCGGCAGATTCCTAGCCATTATTTCCATGAAGCAGATGTATCCCGGCCATGTTGATCAAGTATTAACAGCAGCCATATCAACGGAAATGGGTGCCTATGGCCTAAAAACAGTTATCGTCGTAGATGAAGATGTGGATCCGTGGGACATTCCCAGAGTCATGTATGCCCTAAGTTTCCGTTTTCAGCCGAACCGGAGCCAGGTAATCAAGCGCGGCAGATCCACCCCCCTCGATCCATCTCTACCCATCAGTGCCCGTGAAATCACAGGCAGGCTGCTGCTGGATGCAACCATTCCCTATGAATGGAAAGATAAACCTAAACCCATTGAATTGGATCCAGATGTGGTAGAAAGGGTTAAGGGGAGATGGTCCGAGCTAGGATTATAGATCGCCGGTTTTGAAAAAAACGGTCCTGATCATTGCCAACCTCGATACTCGAGGAACTGAGTTTAAATTTGTCAAAGAATTGATTCAATCTCGGGGGCTAAATGCTATCCTTCTTGATTTCAGTATGGAACAAGAACCATTTTTCATGGGTGATATTACTTGCGAAGAAGTTGCTAAAGCAGGTGGGATTGATGATATTCAAAAAATACGCCGGCTGTATAGAACAGAACGACAAAAAGCGACGGATAATCAAATTGCCGGTGCAACAAAAATTGCAAATAATCTTCTTGATGATGGGAAAATTCACGGTATTCTCGGTGTAGGTGGAGGTACATCTTCACTCGTCTCCACCAGCATCATGAAGTCTATGCCATTTGGTATGCCGAAATTGATGGCATCAAGTATGGCAGGACATCCAAAATATGTCGGGAAGTACGTTGGGACAAAAGATATTACGATGTTGAATACAGTTGTGGATGTTGTAGAAATTAATCCCATTTTAAAAACTCAATTGGTTAATGCAGTTGGTGCTATCTGTGGTATGGTTGACTTGTCGCCAGGTTGGGAAGTGGATTTTGAACAACCTGTAATTGCTTTAACTTCATTTGGTTTTGCTGAACGTGCCGTGGAACCATCCATTCATTATTTGCGAGATAAAAAATATATTCCTGTTCCATGTCATGCTCAGGGACGAGGCGATAGAGCGATGGATGAATTAATTCGTGAGGGTTGGTTTCAAGGTGTTATTGATTTTGTAAGCCGAGGAGTCGGTGAACAATTATTGGATGGAAACTGTGCTGCCGGAGATGATCGAATAATCGCCGCATCTGAAGTAGGAATTCCTCAAGTCATTGCCCCATCAGGTTTGGATATGATTAGTGTTGGTGGCAGACAAGATCTTCTGGAAAAATACAAAGATCGTCCACAGGCTATAATTGATAAATTGCGTATTGAAGTCAGAACCAATGCTGATGAATTGAAAGAGATGGCTGCAATTATTGCACGTCGTTTGAATATCTCTGAAGCCCCGTGTGCAATTCTAAATCCCTTGAAAGGTTGGAGTTCATTGGATGAAGTCGGTCATGCCCTTTTTGATCCTGTTGCAGACACTGCCTTTATGGAAGAACTTAAATTCTTACTTAATCCAAATATTCCTGTTAAAGATGTGAATCTTCATCTGAATACTCCAGAATTTGGGAAAGAAGCAGTAAACGTATTTCATCAGTTATTTCAGGAATGGAATCAAACCAAAATGTAATGAATAAATCCTGTAAAGAATTTTTTGTACAAACTGAAACGGGTTCATTTGATTTAGAAGCCAGTGTTCACATTATCGGTAAGGATATTTTAATTGCAGTGTGGGGTGGGGATAAACCTCACATAGGCGCCGTTTCAGCTGGACAATCACAAGTAAGCATTGTAAATCCTGAAAAAAATAATGCTACTACTTCAGTCATTTGTTTCCCGGGGCATATGGAAGATCATTTAGTCAAACCAATTGCTCAAAAAATAGCATTGTCAACGAAATCAAATGTAGTTGTAACTGCAGGGGCGCATTGGGACAATATCGATAAAGATGGTATAAAAAAAGTACTTGAGAATGGAAACATAATTGCTGAATTAGTTTCTTTAGAATTATCAAAGTAGTTGAAAATAATAAATAGAGAATAATATGTCTAAAAAAATAGTAGTGGGAATTTCTGGAGCCAGCGGTGTTGTTTATGGTGTACGGCTATTGTCTGTATTGAGTGAAAAGAATGTTGAAACACATCTTATAATTTCAAATTCTGGTGAGAAAAATATACAAATTGAAACAGATTATAATATTGATGAAGTGAAAAAAATGGCATCATATGTTTACGATCATAAAAATATGGCAGCGAAAGTAGCCAGCGGTTCTTTTTTGGTTGATGGTATGGTGGTTGTTCCATGCACAATAAAAACATTGTCCGGGATTGCAAATTCTTATTCGGAAAATCTCATTGTTCGTGCGGCAGATGTTACCTTGAAAGAAAAACGAAAATTAGTGTTGGTCGTGCGAGAGACTCCACTGCATAAAGGGCATTTAAGATTGATGTCCCTGGCGGCTGACAACGGAGCCCATATTTTACCTCCAGTGACTTCATTTTATCATTACCCTAAAACGATTGATGATATCATCAATCAGACTGTGGGGAAAATTTTGGATTATTTGGAGATTGAACATGACCTCTTCCGTCGTTGGGGTGATTAACTTTAATTATGAGTAACCAATCTATATATTGGAATCCTGTTCTTGAGACTCTCCCTTATGAAAAAATTCGCAAGCTGCAATTGAAAAAGTTTCAACGGATTTTTTCATGGGCTTACGAGCATTCCAAATTTCACCGTACCTTATATGATAATGATGGCATCAAACCGAAAGATATTCAATCATTTTCTGATATCAAACAAATACCTACGGTAGAAAAATCTATGATGAGAGATATTCAAGGGAAAGAACCCTTCCCATACGGTGATGCATTATGTGTGCCATTGAATGAAGTAACTGCCTACCGGCAAACCAGCGGAACGACAGGACAACCAGTTTATCAGCCGGATACGTGGCAGGATTGGGAATGGTGGGCGGAATGCTGGGCTCAGTTGTTGTGGGCACAAGGATATCGCCCAAAAGACAGAGTCTTTATTCCCTTTGGTTATAATGTTTTTGTTGCATTTTGGGCCGGACATTACGGCGCAGAAAAAATCGGGTGTGAAGTTGTACCGGGAGGCGTACTGGATACTCGTGCCCGAATTTTGAAAATACAAGAATTGAATCCCACAGCCATGATGGGAACTCCTACGTATATGCTTGGAATGGCGGATACAGCTATCAACAAAATGAAGTTGAACCCTGCTGATTTATCAATAGAAATAATTACCTGTGCGGGAGAACCGGGAGCAAGTATTCCCTCAACCAAGAAACGTATTGAAGATGCGTGGGGAGCGAAAGTATATGATCATGCCGGTGCAACAGAAATAGGAGCCTGGTCTTTTGAATGCACTGAACAACCGGGATCCATGCATGTAAATGATGCGTTTTTCCTCGTAGAAATTGTGGATGTGGAAACAGGCGAAGCGATTGAAACACCGGGAGTCAGGGGAAAAATGATTATTACCGCCTTGGATCGGCAGGCGCAACCCTGTATTCGATTTGATTCAAAAGATATTATTGAATGGGATACAAAAATATGTACATGCGGCAGAACGTCCAAATTGATTAAGGGAGGTGTGGTCGGTAGAACCGATGATATTACTAAGGTGAAGGGCGTTCTTTTTTCACCGTCTTCAGTTGAGAATGTTGTGAGAGGGATTGAAGGATTAGGCAATGATTATGAACTAAAAGTGGAAAAAATTAATGATCGGGATAAGATAACATTACAGGTCGAATTTGTACAAAATTTTTCAGAAGAAATGGATAAAATAAAATCAAAGTTGTCCGATCAACTGAGACTAAAAACAAACCTGAATTATGAAATAGAATTTTGTCAATATGGGGAGCTTCCAAGATATCCTGTTAAGGCAAAACGCTTTAAGGATTTAAGAAAATGAGTCAAAAAATAAATTTGTCTGAAGTTGACAAAGAAATCAAACAGTTGAAAAGAACATCTGAACTATTAATGGATCAATCTGAACGATTTCCGGCACTTCAAAAAAATATAACCCGCATTCTTGCAAGTATTAAAATGCTGGAAATAAATATTTCAGATATAGTTGAATTAGATAACGAACAGCGTTAAGAATTGTTACAATTATTTCAGCGTTCCGATTTTCAAATTAAAATATTTAATGAATAGGATTAATACAGTCATATTCGATTTCGAGGGCACGCTCGTAGATTTTCAATGGCAATTAGATCAGGCTGTATCAGAAGTAATTGTTGCTCTCGAAAACGCAGGTTACCCTTCAAGCTTATTTGGAATAAATCCAAGTTATACTCACATTTTTAATAAATCTATAGAATTGGATCCATGCGCAAAGGATATACAATCATCAAAGATTTTGAGCATTGTTTCTTCCATATTTGATTTTTATGATTCTGATGCCTTAACCAGATGGCAATTGCATCCTCATACTATGGAAGTATTAAATGAATTAAAAGAGGATAGTTTTAAATTGGGTTTGGTGACAAATATTGGTGAAAGAGCTATTTTAAAAGCCTTGGATAAATTCAAACTATCAAAAATATTTGATGTTATTATTACACGCAATGATGTTACCCGCCTAAAACCGGATCCTGAAGGATTGAATTCTGCAATAGAAAAGCTGAATGCAAATACAAAGAAGATTGTTTTTGTAGGCGACTCCTATAATGATATTGAAGCAGCTTGCAAAGCTGGAATTTTTTCATGTTATCTGGTTGGTGGTGAAAATATGCAAATAAAAAACTCCAAATTTGAGGCCGATTATGAAATTACATCTATCATACATCTTTTAACACATTGTTCGCTTGTAAATAGTTAACATGCGAATTATGTATTGCTTTTGTATCAAAACAATACATAATTTATTTATTCAGTCTTCATTATCTTAATATCGTATTATAGGAAAATAATTCGAATTATGGTAATCGATAAATTGAAGACAAATCATTAATTCTTAAAATAGTAATGAAATTACTAAAGCCATGAGTTACATATTTAAACATCTTACAGTATCAAAATTATCAATTATTGGTGCTGGGCAAATTGGTCCAGATATTTGTCTCCATTTTTCTAAAGTCTTTGCAAACCATAATGTAAAATTGATTTTAGTGGATATTGCAGATAAAGCAATAGAAAATGCAAAAACCAAAATAGAAAAGAAAATCCAAAAGGGCATTGATACTGGTGCCTTTAAGCCAACAATGGCTGATGCTATGATAAATAGCATTTCTTTCACAACTAATTACCAAGATATCGCCGGGTCAGATATTATACTAGAAGCAGCAACAGAAGATGAGAAAATCAAAAATATTATATTTAATCAAGTAGAAAATATTTGCGATAATGATTGTTTATTTTTATCCAACTCTTCGCATATGAGACCTGAAGTTATTTTCCAAAACATTCAAAATAAATCACGTTGTTTGGTCACCCACTATTTCTTTCCTGCTGAAAGAAATCCCGTAGTAGAAATCATTCCAAGTAAACATACAAATTCATCTACAACTCAGATACTCATGGGATTTTATGAATCCATCGGGAAAGTCCCCATTGAAGTAAAAAGTTCGTATGGTTATGCAGTGGATCCCATTTTTGAAGGTCTTTGCCAAACGGCAATTTTATGTCTGGAAAAAGGTTACGGAACCGTGAAAGAAATTGATGCCGTTGCACAAAAATCTCTGGGGCTGGGCGTTGGACCTTTTACGGCTCTCACATTAACGGGAGGGAATCCAATTACGAATCATGGTTTGGATGAAATGGGATCTGAACTTATGCGGTGGTTTAAATCGCCTAAAATGCTTAGAGATGCAGTAGAAAACAACACTCAATGGGACATAGCAAAACGTGGTGAAAAAATTGATATTAATCCTGACACTGAAACCACTTTGGAAAAACAATTTCTGGGTGCTTACTTTGCGCTATCATCCTATATAATTGATATTGGTATTACCAACGTCAGCGATTTAAATATGGCTTGTGAAGTTGCATTAGTCATGAGAGCACCTTTCACATTAATGAACAAATTAGGTCTGGATACTGCTTCACAAATAGTAAAAGATTTTTGTGAAGAACATTCAGGATTCTCATTTCCTACATCACTTCAAAAATCCAAGGATAATGGACAGTGGGATATATCAACCATTGTTAAAACAGTTCAAGACAAAGTGGCTATTTTTACGCTTCGTCGCCCAAAAGTATTAAATGCTTTAAATTTGAATGTAATTGCAGAACTGGAATCTGGACTACTTGAAGTAGAAAATAATGATTCTATTCTTGGATCAGTGATTACTGGGTTTGGTGTAAAGGCATTTGTCTCAGGTGCAGATATTAATATGTTAGCTGGATTGAAAACGCCGAAAGAAGGCTATGAAAATGCCCGAAGTTTTCAGGTGGTCTTTAGCCGGATTCAACAAATGAATAAACCCATTATTTGTGCCATGAATGGTTTTGCTTTTGGTGGTGGAAATGAATTGGCTATGTCATGCACAATGAGAATAAGTAAAAAGGATTTACCTATATTAGCGTGTCAACCCGAAGTTAATTTAGGTTTTATTCCAGGTGCAGGTGGAACTCAGAGACTCCCCCGCTTGGTGGGGCTAAATATTGCCTCTGACATTCTTCGTACAGGCCGACCTGTTTCCGCTAATGAAGCATTTGAAATCGGGCTCATAGATAAACTTGTTGATGGGGATCTTATTTTAGAAGGAATTGAATGTGTAAACCAAATTACAAATGGGACACTCCCCATTATACCAATGGTAACATCGTCATTTAGACATGGCGAAGAATCCACAAAAATTGAAACCAACCATTTGAGCAAAGCAATTGACTCTATTTTAGTAGAAACAATTTATGGCGGAGCTGAAATGGATTTAGAAGATGGCCTAGAGTATGAAGCGCGTCAATTCGGCGAATGTATGAAAACTGAAGATATGAAAATTGGCTTAAAGAATTTTTTAGATAATGGACCCAAGGTTAAGGCTGCATTTATCCATAAATGATGACTAAAGTGAAATATAAACTTGGCGTTGATATTGGCGGAACATTTACAGATTTTTTCCTAGTCTCTAACACTGGTGAATCAGTGATGCATAAAACATTATCGACACCCGAAGATTCATCAATTGGTTTCATCACAGGCTTGAAAGAATTAGCTGAAAAATGTTCACTGTCGGATGATGAGTTTATTCAAAGTATTGATACAATCGTTCATGGTACAACTGTTGCTACAAATACATTGCTAACATTGCAGGGAGCTAAAACTGCATTAATTACAACAAAAGGATTACGAGATGCCTTAGAAATGCGCAGAGGCATTCGTGAAGAGCAATATAATAACCATTATCAAAATGTGACCCCTCTTGTTCCTCGTTCTCTACGTTTTACTTTAGATGAGCGAATTGACTCTGATGGAAATGTAGTTACATCTATAAATGTAGATGAGTTGGAATTATTAGTTGAAAAGATTAATACAGAAAATGTGGAATCAATTGCCATCTGTTTTATGAATTCCTATTTAAATAACACCCATGAAAAACAGGTTGCCATATACCTTCGTAAACATTTGGAAAACGTATTTATTACAGCTTCTTGTGAAGTGTTACCATCCATTCGCTTTTATGAAAGAGTGAGTACAACGGTTGTCAATGCCTATATCGGAGTAGATGTAGATAGTTATATCGCGTCGTTACAGGAAAAACTCAAAAAATTAAACTTTAAAGGTGGGTTTTCAATTATGCAATCTAACGGTGGCGTAGTCTCTCCCGAAGTTGTCCGAAAAATCCCTGCAGTGACCGTATTATCTGGTCCAGCAGCTGCGCCCATTGCTGGTGCATATTATGCAAAAATGCTTGGATATGATAATTGCATTACTATGGATATGGGTGGAACGAGTTTTGACGCAAGTATGGTCGTTGATGGGCAATGTATTACAAGTACAGATGGTGATATTAATCGCTACCGCATAGCTCTTCCATCTTTGGATATTATAACCATTGGCGCTGGCGGTGGAAGTATTGGGTGGGTTGATAGTGGAGGCTTACTGCAAATGGGGCCAAAAAGCGCTGGATCATTACCCGGCCCAGTATGTTATAATCGAGATGGGAAAGAACCTGCTTGCACAGATGCCGATTTAATTTTGGGTTATTTAGATCCTAATTTTTTTGCTGGAGGTAAATACACTCTCAATAAAGACAAAGCTCTGGATCAATTAAATAAAACTTTAGCAACACCATTAAACCTAACAGATATTGAAACTGCAGCAGGAATGTATCGCGTTATAAATATGAATATGGCGCAAGGTGTACGCCAAGTATCTGTTGAGCGCGGTTATGACCCACGCGAATTTTTAATGATTGTCGCTGGTGGAGCTGGACCAATTCATGCTGGAGAAATTTGCCGAGAACTCGAAATTCCAATGTTTGTAGTCCCTAACGCAGCACCTATTTTTTGTGCTACTGGAATGCTTCTTGGAGACTTAAAGCATGACTATGTTCGTTCATATATCAAACGATTTTCCCAAATTGATAAAAAGACTTTCCTTGCTCTTTACGATGATATGATTCAGGAAAGTATGGACACTTTATCATCAGAAGGTATCGAAAAAGAGAATACCCAACTTGTCCCGACGTTAGATTTGCGGTATGTGGGCCAATATCATGAAGTGCCATTACAAGTAGATATGGATAATGTATCGTCTTTTGATTTGGATGTAATTAAAAATGCATTTCATAAAGAGCATAATCGTCAGTTTGGATATTCATTAAAAGAAGAAGGTACTGAGCTAGAAATAATTAATGTACATTTACGCGCCATTGGAATCACTGAAAAACCTAATTCTTTCGCAAAAATGGATGATGCTGAACCGGTGAAAAATCCCGATTTTGCATTAAAAAGTAAACGGATTGCCTACATTCCCGAGTTAGACGATGTTCAAGAAATTTCTGTCTTTGACGGTGACTTGTTGACAGGAAAATATTCTATTGAAGGACCCGCCATTATTGAGCAGATAAATACAACCATATTCTTAGGGAAAACTTATGATTGTGATACGGGTGTTGGCGGATCGTTTATTGTTTATAATAGAGATCATTATCCCAATGGATTTGATATTAACCAAAAGAAATTGGGTAAATAAATATGGTTAAAATAGATAAAATATTGCTATCCATTTTTCAGAGAACATTCAAATCTATTACAGATGAAATGAGTATCTCATTAACAAAAACAACTCGATCTCCGATCCTATGTGAAGCAAAAGATTTTGTCACTGGCCTCTATGATGCTAAAGGGAATATGCTGGAACAAACAGAAAATTTACCCATACTCTCCTTTTCCCTTGGACCTGTTTGCCGTGTGATATTAGACCAATACGGAGAAGATATATCTCCCGGTGATGTGATTATTCATAATGACGTTTTCTCCATGGGGAACCAAAATAATGATGTGGCTATTTTTAAACCTATCTTCCACGAAGATACTTTAATTGGTTGGGCTGCTGCAAAAGGCCATCAAGCCGATATTGGGGGTGCCGTCCAAGGTGGTTACAACCCAAATGCAACAGAAGTGTGGCAGGAAGCCATTCGAATCCCAGCCGTAAAACTTTATGAAAAAGGGAAGCTTCGTGAAGATGTATGGAATTTAATTTTTGCAAATATTCGACTTACAATGGTTCAGGAAGATATTAAAGCTCAGATTGGTGCATGTACTTTAGGAGAACGACGATTACAAACATTGGTTGAGAAATATAGTATCGAAACTTTTGAAGCCCATAAACAAGAATTATTCAGTGCAACAGAAAAAATGATGTGTAGCGAAATTGCAGAAATTCCAAATGGTGTGTACCACGGAGAAAGTATGGTTTTTTATGATGGTAAACATAAAGGATCTGAATTTACTGTACGAGCAACAGTTACCGTAAAAGATGAAGCCATTACCTTTGACTTTTCTAAGTCATCAGAACAAACAAAAGGGTTTGTAAATGGTACATACACATCAACCTGTTCCGCTATAACATTGTCTTTTCTACAGATGGTAAATCCCAATATTCCTCATAATGAAGGAATGATAAAGCCTTTAACATATATTGTTCCAGAAGGAATTATTTTGAACGCATCCTACCCCGCTGCCACAACTTTTGGAAATCATTTATGCCCCCAAGTTGCTGATTCCATTGCAATAGCCCTAAGTGAAGCTATTCCAGACAAAGTGACGGCAGGTTGGAATCACTTATTATGTTCCTTATTCACAGGAAACCATCCCAAAACAAATGAAAAATATGTAGATATCTGCTTCCTTGGATTAAAAGGCGGTTCCGGAGCATTAAAAAATTCTGATGGTTATGACCATATAGGTATGATTGATGCATCCGGTGGAATCCTGGACCAAGATTACGAAATGTTTGAGCAACAATCTCCGCATATGCTTTTATATCACGAATATTTACAAGATTCAGGTGGGCCTGGGAAATGGCGAGGCGGTTTAGGTGTTAAAACAAAAATTAAACTTGGTGGCGATGATACGACAATGGTTGTTTTTGGTGATGGAGATGTAAAAACACCTTATGGCTTATTTGGAGGGAAAACTTCCGTGCTAAATAAAATTTCTTTAACCTTGCCTGATGGATCTGAAAAGATACCTATGAGTAAAGATATGATTGAAGGCATTCCGAGCGGAACTATATATGACCAAATTGCAGGTGGTGGTGGTGGGTATGGAATTCCGATCGAAAGAGAAAAAGATTCTATATTAAAAGATGTTAAAAATGAAGTTGTATCTAAAAACCAGGCAAAAGAAGTATATGGAATAAATATTGAGGATAATACATGAGTTTCACATTAGAACAAAAATTTAATCTCCTGAGCCAAATAACGCGAGCTTCACATTTTGAATGGCGTGAAGCATTTATTAAAATGTTTCCCGATTTAGATCCAGCTGAAGCTGTAATGAACTATTGGGAAATTGTTGGTCAGGATACGGCGAGGGCATTTCTGAAAAGAATCGATAGAGATAAACCGGTTGCACCACAAATTGCAGAAATGATTGTGAATAGTTCTCTTGCTATGGGTGAAACAGCAGAAATGGTACAAGAAAATGACGGAAAGATGCGATTAGTACATGGTGCCTGCCCTTGGTATGATTGGCATAAAAAATACGATGCCTTGGAAGAAGACCAACCGGGATGCGATTGTTGGATTCAAACCATTGTGAAAGATATAAATCAAGAATTGAATACACATGTTCGTGTTGAAACATTGAGTTCGTTGCCCGCCGGTGATGAGAATTGTACACGGATATTTACGGAGAAATAAAATGGATTTTCAATTGAACGATACCCAAGAATTGATTCAAAAAACCTTTCGGGATTTTTCAGATAAGGAAGTAAAACCCCAAGCAGAAACTATTGATATCAATAAAGAATTTCCTATGGAACTATTCAAGAAAGTAGGCAATTTGGGATTTTTTGGTATGCGATATCCCAGAAATGCTGGCGGTACGGAACTGGATGTTGTGTCCTATTGTTTGGCGGTGATTGAATTGGCAAAAGGATCTCTTTCTTTGGCGGCGGCATGTACCATGCAATCACTCATGTCAACATTCTTTCTTTATAAATTTGGCGATGACGAAGTAAAAGGCTATTTCAAGCAAGCATTAAAAGGCGAAAAAATCGGCGGGATATGCATGACGGAACCGGATGCAGGAAGCGACCTGTTCGGTATTCGCACAAAAGCCAAAGTGTTAGATAATCATTTTCTTTTAAGCGGACAAAAAACGTGGGTTACATCAGCACCGGTTGCAGACTTTTTTACCGTATTTGCAAAAACCGACAATCATAAAAAATTATCCGTCTTTTTCTTACCGACACATTTGGATGGCGTCCACATCGGAAAGCCCATCGAAAAATTGGGCGTTCGGGGTTCGGTTACAAGTGAAGTTGCATTTGATGAAGTAAAATTACCGAAAAATTATTTACTGGGAGAAATCGGTGGCGGAACTGAAAGCATGAAGGAAATATTGGCAGAAATCCGAATCATGACAGGTGCTTTGGCAATCGGTGTGGCAGAAGCAGCTTTTGAAGAAGCAGTTGAATACGCTAAAACGCGGAAACAGTTTGGTCGCCCCATCGGGAAATTTCAAGCAGTACGATTGAAAATGGCGGACATGGCAGTTCAGTTGGAAACAGCTCGCCATTATGTTTTTTATGCTGCATCTTTGAGTGACCAAAATTTACCACGACAAAAAGAATCCATGATTGCAAAACTTTATGCATCCGAATGTGCTAATGATATTTGTGATAAAGCTTCTCGAATTTTTGCTTCCTACGGTTATGCAATGGAATATCCTATGCAGCGATATTTACGAGATGCCCGTTTTACACTCATCGGTGGTGGTACATCGGAGATATTGGGGATTAATATCGGGAAAGAATTAGGGTTATGAACAATCAATTATCCAGCAATCCATATTTTACTAGGAGAAAATATGAAATTCACTAACGCTCATATCCCCTACGGTGCTTATTGGAGTACACCGTTTTGCAAATGGCAGGGTAGTTTTTCCAACCTTCACCCGTTGAAGTTTGCTGCAGAAACCGCTCGAAATGAGTTGGAGAAACGGCACATTGATACGAAACAATTAACCGATTTACACTTGGGAAATACCGTTCCGTCGAAATCAAGTTTTTACGGAGCACCTTGGGTTGCTGCCATGATGGGAGCCGAAGGCATTACCGGTCCCATGGTAAGCCAAGCCTGTGCTACTTCTGCTCGAGTAATAGCCGGCGCTGCTACAGAGTTGGAAAGTGGTAATGACGGGAAAATTTTATGCATTACTGCTGACCGCACATCCAACGGTCCCCATATTTTATATCCGAATCCGAAAGGCCCCGGTGGCAAAGGAAATGCCGAAGATTGGGTTTGGGATAATTTTAATTACGATCCATTCGCTAAAAATGCCATGCTGCAAACTGCAGAAAATGTAGCAAAAGAAATTGGAATCAGTACTGCTCAACAAAATGAAGTTGCTTTACTCCGTTTTCAGCAATATAAAAATGCACTGGTAAATGATGGTGAATTTCACAAACGTTTTATGGTTTCTCCTTTGGAAATAAACCCATCGGGACGGAAAGTGATTGGGATAGTGAAGTCAGATGAAGGCATCTTCCCTTCTTCTATCGAAGGGTTGGAAAAACTGAAGCCCATTTTACCCGATGGTACGGTAACATTTGGCGGTCAAACATACCCGGCAGACGGCAATGCAGGTATGATAATCACTACGCCAGAAAAAGCGAATGAAATGAGTTCGAATTCTGACATTATAATTCAGCTCATTAGTTACGCCCAAGGCAGAACTAAAAAAGGGTTTATGCCGGCGGCTAATATTCCGGCATGCAAAATAGTTTTACCAGAAGCCGGAATTGACATTGCAGATGTGAAGGCAATTAAAACGCATAATCCTTTTGCCGTAAATGATATTTATTTTGCAAAAAAAATGGGTGTAAAAATTGAAGACATGAACAATTATGGTTCATCTTTGGTTTGGGGACATCCCCAAGGTCCTACGGGAATGCGATTGATTATTGAATTGATAGAAGAATTGGTGTTGCTTGGCGGTGGGTATGGGCTGTTTACAGGATGTGCAGCTGGAGATACGGCTGCAGCTGTAATAATTAGAGTAGATATTTAGTTATATGAAAATTTTATTATCAAAACCTGGGTTGGACGGGCACGATGTGGGCGTGAAGGTATTAGCTCATGCCATTAAAAATGCCGGTTTTGAAGTGGCATATACCGGCTTACGAAAATCAATGGAAGAAATTGTGGAAATGGCAAAAAAGATTGAAGCGGATGTTATCGGTTTGTCCATTCTATCGGGAACTCACCTAATTCTCTGCGAGCGAATGAAAGAGATCATGATTGAAAACGGCTTGGATATCCCCTGGCTTGCGGGTGGGAATATTCCCCATGGAGATGTAGATGCATTATTAGAATTTGGTGCAACCGCAGCATTCCCTACCGGAACGACCATAGAAGAAGTAGTGGATTATTTGAATAAATTAGATAATAAGTAAACATAAAAGAAAATCATGACTGGCAAAAAAGTAATTTTAGAATCGGGTATCGAAGTAAATCCCCTATATACAAAGGAAGATATTAACGAATCAGAAGCCCATGAAAATATGCCGGGCGAATACCCTTTTACCCGGGGAATCCATAAGGAAATGTATCGGAAACGCCCCTTTACTATACGCCAATATGCCGGATTTGCATCACCGGAAGAAACAAATAAACGATTCAAATTTTTAATCGCAAATGGACAGACAGGATTAAATGTTGCATTCGACTTGCCGACTCAATGCGGATTAGATTCGGATAATCCAAAAGCACTTGGAGAAGTAGGCAGAGTTGGAATGTCCGTAGATACATTGGATGATTTTGAAATTGCTTTTGATGGTATTGATTTGGATAAAATTACAGTCTCGCTGACCATTAATGGTTCAGCCATCGTATTAATGGCTATGTATTTTGCTTTGGCGGAAAAACGGGGGTACGACATCAACACATTGCGGGGAACGGCTCAAAATGATATCTTGAAAGAATTCATTGGTCGAGGAACTTGGATTTTTCCTGTGAATACATCGGTCAAATTGGTAGTGGATACCGTGGAATATTGTGCCCAACATGTGCCCAAATACAGTCCCGTAAGTATTTGCGGCTACCATATTCGGGAATCCGGTGCCAACCCAATTCAGGAGATGGCTTATGCATTTTCCATCGCCAAAGCTTACACAGACGATACATTGAAACGGGGAATTGATATCGATGAGTTTGCTTCCCGTCTATCTTTTAATTTCGACATTTACGGAAATTTTTTTGAACAAATAGCAAAGTTTCGTGGGGGACGCCGACTTTGGGCAAAAATCATTCGTGAGGACTATCATGCTAAAAATGACCGATCATCTTGGATGCGAATGATTGCCGGTGGTGGTGGTGGTGGACTGACTAAAGAACAGCCGGAAAATAATATTATCCGCAGTGCCTATTACGCATTAATCAGTGCCTTGTCTGGAACTCAAACCATGGCTTTATGTTCTTACGACGAAGCTTATACAATTCCCACAGAAAAAGCTGCTGAACTCTCATTACGCACCATGCAAATAATGATTCATGAAATGGGTATTTGTGATACAGTGGACCCTTTGGGTGGCTCCTATTACGTGGAAGCATTGACCGATCAATTTGAAAAAGAAATTAAAGAAGAAATGAAAACGGTGGACAATATGGGCGGAATTGTAGAAGCTGTGGCAACAGGAAAAATTCAGGAAAAAGTCTCTCACCAAGCCTATGAACGAGAAACGGGCATCCAATCTGGGGACATTCCAAAAGTGGGTGTAAATATATTTCAACGGGAAGAAGACCCTAAACCAGTTGAATTTCATCCGTATAATTCTGATGCAGCAAACTACCAAATTGAAAAACTGAAAAAAATTAAAGCAAACCGAAATAAATCGAAAGTCCAATCCTGTCTTACGAAATTAAAAAAAGATTGTGAACAAAATGGGAATTTGGTGCCCACCGTTATTGAAGCGGTGAAAGAGTATGCCACAGTCGGGGAAATTATTCAGGTGATGAAAGATGTTTATGGAGAATATGAAGAACCGATTTTCTTTTAGCATGAGCAAACAAAAAACAATCATAAGTCTTGAACAAGCTCTGACTCTTCCCTATGCGACGCAACGCTTTGTACAGTTAGGATGGAGAGTAATCCGAATAGAATCACCGGGAAAACCTGGCCAAAATAACCCGGGAGATCCCAACCGATATATTGGAGAGGATACAGGAGAATCAGATTTACATGCTTATTATATTGCACCAAACATAGGCAAAGAAGCTATCACATTAAATCTTCAACAACCAGAAGGCCAATCGTTATTAAAACAAATTATTCGCGAATTAAATGTGGATGTATTTCTGTGCAATACATTACCAAAAAGGTATGATCAATTAGGGATCAGTTATGAAATATTAAAAGAAGCTAATCCAAATATAATCTGGTGTGGTATATCAGCATTTGGTCCAGATCATCCTGATAGAGCTGGGTATGATCCTGCATTGCAGGCGATGTTTGGGTATATGCATCTCACCGGTGACCCCGACAGAGATCCTATGCTTTGTGGTCTGCCGATTATTGATTTAAAAGCTGGAGATGAAGCATTTGCACAAGTACTTCTCGCCATGATGGAAAAACAGGAAACTGGCGAAGGGAAAAAAATTGATATTTCTATGGCACAATGCGCATCGTCATGGCTAATTACAGCATTACCACAATTAGAGTTTGTTAAAGATGAAAAAGATTTATTTACTCGCAGTGGAAATGAACATCGTAGTTTTGTTCCATCCAACTGTTATCCTACAAAAGACGGTTATGTTTACTTAGCTGTTGGAAGTGATGATCAATGGAAAAAGCTTACGGAAATAGATGGATTTTCTCATCTATCACTAGGAAATCGCGTGACAAACAACGGGCGGAAAATAGACAAAGACAACATTTATAAAGATATAAGGAAAGGTCTTGAATCATATACCACCCAGGTTTTTATTGAAGTCTGTCTTGAAAACAATTTAGCTGTCGCTCCGGTTCATAATGTGAAGGATGTTGCCCAATTAGATTTTATTGACAAATTAATGGTAAAGACGAATCTCCCAAATGGAGATGAAGTCAAATTGTTCCCTGCGCCAATGGAAACTGAATTTTTAACTCAGAATAATCATAATATAAAATGTGCGCCAAAGCTTGGAGAGAATAATGAATCTATTCTGTCTGAAATCGGAATGACGCACTCCGACATATCCCATTTACAAAACGAAGGTATCATTTAATATAATGAAAATAGATAAAATTAAAGCGAGAATTAATGCACCAGCGGACAGTGCTTTTATTTTACAAGGGAATGCAGCGTTTGCACTGGGTGTTATTCACGCAGGATATCATGCAGCTACAGGCTACGCAGGGACACCTAGTACAGAAGTCATTGATAAAACGTTAGCACATGCCCAAGATCAAATGTCGGTAGGTTGGTCTGTAAACGAGTCGGTCGCTGTATCTACTGGCGTTGGGCATGCGATTGCGGGGAATGACGCCTTGGTTACAATGAAAATTCCTGGTGTTTTCCAAGCAGCCGACGCAATTACCACTTCTGCTTTTTTCAGCGTTGATTCAGGCGCTTTGGTCATTTATGCTGCAACAGATTATCTTCCATCTAGTACGCAACATGTAATCGATTCACGGCACTTTTTTGCATCATCCAGGCTTCCTGTCCTTGAACCGAGGAATCATCAAGAAATGTATGATATTCCTAAAATAGCTGCCGATATGAGCAAAAAGTATAATACTCCAGTTATTATTTTAACTTCAGGGATTCTCGCGCATTCCGAAGCATTGATCCACACAAAATCTCCCAGACTAGTTGACCCTGTCGATTTACCCGACACGCTCCATGATTGGATGCTACTACCCAGCATTGCAAGGCAAAATTATAACAAAGCCACTCAGGAGCGAATTCCTTCTATACAGAAATGGGCAGAAACATCGCCTCTCGTTAGTGAAATTAAAGGAAAAGATGATTGGGGAATCATTACATGCGGGAATACTGAAGGGATTGTGCTTGAAGCATTAAATAGTTTAAGTCTTAACCCTTCTATCCTATCTCTTGGAATTACAAATCCAATTCCCCAAGGTCGAATTAAACAATTTACGGATAATATTTCAGGCAATATTTATGTTATTGAAGATGGGGATCGATTTTTGGAGGAAAAGATTCGTCTCTCTAGAGTTAATGTTACCGGCAAGGAAGAACAAAGCGTTCTAACTCTTTGGACACCAGATGATATAGTTGATTTTTTATCCAACCATTTAGATCTTCCCAAACCAGGCAATGTCATACAGACGGATCTTGAACCCTTACCTCGACCACCATCAATTTGCCCGGGATGTTCTTATAAGGCATTTGCTCTATCCGTTGCTAAATTAAAAAAACAAAAAAAGATTTATGCATCTTTTGGCGATATTGGATGTTCTACCCTTTTATTCTTTAATAATGCTTTAGATACGGTTTCATGCATGGGTGCGTCAGACCCAATGAGGCAAGGGTTTGTTTTGTCCCGGCCAGATATGGCTCATAAAGTTATCAGTGTTATTGGCGACTCAACGGAATGTCACTCCGGAATGGATGGAACGCGGAATGCAATTTTTCGAAATATACCTGGTGTAAAGGTTATTCTAGATAATTATTCCACCGCCATGACGGGACAACAACCAGCCCCAAGTTCAAAAACAAACTTAGCAGGACAAGATATAACATTTGACCTTCATAAAGCCATTGAAGCGGAAGGCGGTCGAACAGTTGTGGTTGATGCATATGACGTAAAAAAAGTAGATAAAGCGCTAAAGGAAGCATTAAAACTAGCGGAAGAAAAAGTATATACAACGCTCATACTTGAAGGAGAATGTATTCATAATGTTGAAAAAAGTAAATTAGCACGAGATCTTGAATTTGATTATGATAATTGCAAACGATGTGATTTATGTAATATTTGTCCAGGCATTCAAACCGATGATGAAAAAACACCTAGTTTCACCAGTTTATGTTCAAATTGTGCATCAAGCTCGCAAGTTTGTCTACAACGGTGTCCGTTTGACGCCATTAATAAAAAAGATGATTTAGGAAATTATCAAAAGGATTTTCCTCTTTTAGATTTTCCAAAATTTACCGCACCAGTGGCACTGGATAAATCAAAGTTCCCCAAATCATTGAAAATTGCAATCCGAGGCATTGGTGGGCAGGGAAATTTGTTTTTTGGAAAAGTATTAACCGAAGTGGCACTACGAACACCCTATATAGATACAAACATTATTAAAGGGGATACATTGGGAATGGCTCAATTGGGTGGATCTGTCATTTCAACTTTTAGTTGCGGTGATGTGTATTCTTCCGTTCTGGCACCTTTTTCAGCTGATGCGCTTGTTGTTATGGAACAAAGTGAAGTTCTTCGCCCTGGATTTTTAGACCTATTAAAACCAGGTGGAACCATTATTCTAAATGAATTTTCTGCATTACCCATCAATGCTAATAAAGATGACTATCCAAAAATTGAAGAGATTCAGGATGCTTTAAGCAATTTTAATATAATACATATTAACGCTCATCAAATTGCTATAGATATGAATGATAGTTCTGGGATTTCTACCAATGTTATCATTATCGGATTATTATCAAAGATTAATCCATTCAGCCAAATTCCTAGTGAAATATGGCAAGAAGCTATTTTAGAATTATCACCAAACGATTTGATAAAAACAATTAACCTATCTGGCTACAACCAGGGTAGAACATTGGCTTAAGGTAAATAATATTAAATCAACACTAATATGAAAACGATTATACATAAAATATCCTTCAAGTTAAATGGGGGAAAAATTGAACAAGAAGTTCCATCGTCTTTGCTCCTCATTGATTTAATTCGTGATACTTTAAAATTAAAAGGGACAAAACCTGGCTGCTTAGAAGGTGAATGTGGCGCTTGTACCGTTCTGATTGATGGCGTGGGAATTAATTCTTGCCTTTACCTCGCTCTTAATGTTGATGGAAAATCTGTAACAACAGTTGAAGGTTTAGCCAGTAACGTAGAGCCGTTAAGTGATGTGCAAAATGCATTGGTAGAACATGGTGCTGTTCAATGTGGTTTTTGCACCTCAGGAATAGTTATGAATATTCATTCTTTCAAAGATAAATGTGACGATGATAATATGACTCCGGATAGAGAAGATATAAAGAAAAGCCTTGAAGGCAATATTTGCCGTTGCACGGGTTATGTTAAAATAATTGATGCTGTTGAGTCCTTGTTTTGAATCAGTCAAAACCATTTAAAGTCATTGGAAATCGAGTCCCGAAAATTGATGCGGGAGACAGAGTAACTGGTAAATCTGTTTATGGACATGATATTGAGCTTCAAAGTATGTTACATGGATCCATACTCAGATCTAAATACCCATCCGCTATTATTAAATCTATTGATACTTCAAAAGCTGAACAATTACCGGGCGTTGAATGTGTAATTACTGCAAATAATGTTGATACGCATAACCTCAATTATCGTACAGACCATCCTGTTTTAAAAGGTGAAGAAGTCAATTGTATTCGTGATGAAGTGGCAGCAGTTGCTGCCACTTCAAAAACTATTGCAGAAAAAGCTATTAAATTAATCGATGTTGAATATGAAGTTAGAAATGGCATCTTTGACCCCGAAGAAGCTTTGAAAGAAGATGCGCCATTACTAAATAGATTTAATAAAGGTGATGATAAAAATAAAAATATTTCTGAATCTTTTCATTATGAGCATGGAAATATTGAAGATGAAAAAAAGAAAAGTGCATGCATTATAACTCGACAATACACTTTACCGAAGGTTACCCCAGCATGTATGGCGCCCAGTAATATTACAGCTACTTATTCAGCAATTGATGGGCAACTCACTCTTTATAGTTCTACGCAAGTCCCCTTCCTATATCAAAGAGAAATGTCTCAAGTTTTAAAAATGGATCCATCCAAAATTCGGGTGATTCAACCCATCATTGGTGGTGGCTTTGGAAGCAAATTGGACATCCATCCATTTGAACCTATATGTGCCCTATTGTCGATTAAAACAGGACAACCCGTTCAAATATTATTTAACCGTGAAGAAGAATTTCATCACTCCGCTATTAGGCAATCGATGGTGATAAACCTTACTACGGGGGCAGATATAGATGGAAAGTTCACCTTTAGAGAAGTAGAAGTTATTAAAGATAATGGCGCTTACACTTCTTGGGGCGCCAAAACATCATTTGTTATAATGCAAACATTTTCATCCTTATACCAAGTTCCTGCCTGCGTTTATAACGCAGATGCTGTTTATACTAATAATGTTTTTGCTGGATCTATCAGAGGGTTTGGAAATCCACAAGCCACTTTTGCCTTAGAAAGAAACATTGATTTGATGGCTGATAAACTTGGAATTGACCGGGCAGAAATAAGATTAAAAAATGCAAACTTCCAGGGTGAATTAACTGGTCAGGGGCTTCAATTTGATTCGTGTGGCCATAAGCCTGCTCTAGAGGCTGTAATCCAACAAAGTGGTTATAAGGAAATGAGTGAATTGCAAGGCCGATATAAAACGGGGATTGGTTTTGCATCCATGTTGCATGTGGGTGGGGGTGCAAAAATTTATCCGTCGGATGGGTGTGGTACGACCCTCAAAATGGATCCATACGGCTTCCTAACTGTTATAACCGGATCGAGTGAAATTGGACAAGGGTCCGAAACCGTTTTGGCCATGATTGCATCTGAAGAATTAGGGATTGGGTTAAATAAAATAAAAGTAATTAATACCGATACAAATGTGAAACCATGGGATGTGGGTGTACACGCTTCTCGGACAAGTTTTGTTGCTGGTAATTCTATATTAGGAGCTCTAAAACTATTAAAAACTAAATTGTCAAATAAAGCGTCTGAAATGTTAAATACATCGAAAGATGACTTATTATTTGAAAATGGTGAAATAAAATCATTATCAACTGACACTGCTTTTAAAATTGATAAAATAGTTCGAGCTTTACATTTTAAACCTCCCCACGAATTATGCGAGGTCTCTTATTTTTATGAGCCATCCAGCGAATTTCAAGATAAGCATTTTAAAGGTAAAGTGTCTGGGTGTTATGCCTTTGCTTCCCAAGCAGTCGAAGTTGAAGTTGACACTTTAACCGGTAAAGTAAATGTATTAAATGTGTACGTTAGCCAGGATGTTGGGAAAGTGCTAAATCCACTCGGACTTGAAGGGCAAATTGAAGGTGGTGTTGTAATGGGTCTTGGTTATGCACTAACAGAAGAAATGATATATGAAAAAGGGCAATTGATGAATCCTTCTTTTCATGATTATAAAGTCCCCACTGCAACAGATATTCCGGAAATACATTTTCACCCTATTGAAACAAATGAAGCATCGGGTCCATATGGTGCCAAGGGAATGGCAGAAGCACCACTTGTTCCAACGCCTGCAGCAATCGCAAATGCCGTTTCTAACATTTTAGACGTGGAAATAAATTCGTTACCAATTACTCCCGAAAAAGTACTTCGTGCAATTCATGAAAAAGATCAAACCAAAGCTTAATTATGAATTTTAATACAATTAGTCCACTTACAATCACAGAACTGCTGGAAGCCATAAAAT